>NZ_BMBX01000004.1:0-241173 GCF_014634905.1 Sporomusa sp. GT1
TATTTAAAGTGCTCATTGAGCACCGCACATCTGGCTTTTTATGATGCATTACTTACATTGTTCAGTTTTCAGGGAACGATGTCTCTCGAACATGCTATTGCTTGCGCTTGTCCGGGAGTTTTTTGCGCTGTTTCAGCGCGATGACGTTTCTATATGTTATCACGGTTATTCTATCGTGTCAACATAATCTTGTTTGTTTTTTTCGCTGCACAACTACTGATTAACTGTCACTTGTAGTGAGGCAGCTTGTCTATATTAGCATGCTCATCCCCTTATGTCAATCTACTTAACCATAAATAATTATCCGATCACTAACCCGCTCTAAGACTCCGCTTCTGCAAGCGGGAGTTATACCCCTACGGGCACAGGCGAGCAGTTAAGCCCCTGGATAAGGACGACTTAACTTCAAATGGGGTTAAAACCCCACCTGAAGTTAAGTCTACTTTATCGTCAAAGAAATTCATCACCAGGATTGAGGTACATGGAATAATCGATAGGATGCAGTGGATATGACAGATTCATCGTTTGGGTTTGATCGTCCCAGGCAGCGGCCACATTGTATACTTTCCCTATAGTATCGCTGGTAACAAACGGCTGTCCCGCTATTACCATAACTGACGCCGGTCTGCCCTGCACAAACAATTGACCGGTATCAGCCTGCCATTTTACACGTTCACCTAATGCTTTGGCAAGCGTTAGGGCCGGAATGGCAAAGTGATTGCCGACACGCACAATGTCGCCTGATAAGAGTTGACCGTCAAAATTGGCTACCGGCAGCATTAACTCTAAACAATTTTCACTTTCATCCCAGATGCCGCGCCCGCCAACCAAGTCTGGCAAATGTTCGGCGTTAACGTACACGGTAGTACCGTGCTTAATGCCTGGTACAGTCTTATTTTGCCGGGTCAGAGTTTGTTGATCTTCATTCCAGTTCACGAAGGTGTTCAGACTCTCAGCCAGCGCCAGTACCGGCACTTGTTTTTGCCCTTCTCTGGAGACAATGCGTTCCGGTCGCAATACCCCATTTATTTTGAGATTATGAAATTGGGCAAAAACCACCTGTTTTTCGGGAATATCCCGAATTAATGCCCGCAAAAATGATTCATCCGCCAATCCGTCTAACCCGGCTTGCGCTAAAGCTTGTTTAACACTTGCCAGAGTTACCGGCTGCCGTCCATATATATCGGAGTAAATACCGATAGAGCCTCTGCCGCGCGCATCCACCCGCACCTTAATCCGCTCGTATTCTATGGAAACAGAAGTCTCACAGTCGACAAGCTCGAACAATTCTTCTACGTCCTCTTCCTGCATTCGCACACAACCATTGGAAACGGCCAAACCAATGGACCAGGGAGCATTGGTGCCGTGAATGCCATATAAAGGGGCAAAACCTATCCAACGATACCCCAGCGGATTATCCGGGCCTGACGGCACTATATAGTCTTTGCCGGGAGGATACCAGCAGGGATCAACTTCTTTCTCAATAATGGAGAATTCTCCGGTAGGTGTCGGCATGGAAGGCTTGCCTACGCCTACTGGATATTCCTTAACAAGTGTATTGTTTTTATATAGTTCCAACGTACGGCTCGGGATATTGATAATGATCTTTGATAAAGCTTCCTGCTCCATAGCCTGAGCATAACCAGGCAGAGCAAATAAAGCTAAACAAAAAATTACCCAAAGAACCCTTCTACACATGCGCATACCCATGCAGTCATCCCCTCATATGACAAATGCCTACGACAATAACATATATGAGAGGAATCCTGGCAGTATGCGTTAATTAGTTGTACAAGCCTAAAAAAATTGCGGGAGTACCCGCGTACTCCCGCCTAATTATACCTTTTGCGTTATCCCTAAAAGCCTAATTCTTCGCCGATAATAATGATCTCAACCTCGGTACCTAACGGCTTTTTGTGCATAATTGTTGTAACATTACAGATCCGGGTCGGCCCTTGACAGTCCATACATTGGCCGGTCGTGGTACATGGATTGGGAAGACCTATACGTTTGTTATTGATGGGAGCAGCATAGAGTTCAATCCGTTCCATCGCGGCATCGGTATTTGTTACAACCTTATTAATACCGGTGATAACAATGACTTTCTTGGGGCCAAAAATCATAGCAGCCGCACGGTTGCCAGAACCATCAACATTAACAAGTTCGCCTTGTAAGGTAAGGGCGTTAGTACCTGTCAAAAAAATATCGCAAGTCATTTGTTTACGCCGCAGCGCCATCGATTCTTCCTTAGACAAACCCGGCTTGTTGTGATTGAAGACCGTATTTCCCCGTTCTTCCAACAAGGTGTCAATTCCTACTTCTTTAATTGTCCATGAGCCGCCAATACCAACAGTGGCGTCAGCCGGAATGAGTGCCGCGAGTTTGTCCAAAGCTTCCTGCCTGGTGTTGACATAGCTAGCGATAAAGTTGTTCTTCTCCAGTGCTTTTACAAGTTTTTCCCCAATGGTTTGGTTGTGCCAGTTTGTAAATTCACTCATTGTACATCCCTCCATTTATTATGTGAGTTCAGGAAACCATGTGCATAGCGGCCAGGTCAGCCATGTCTTCAGCCGTATACTGGTTGTACACGCTGTTTATATGTTTGGCATAAGATAGTCCGTTAAAACTGCCATTTGCCTGAACCGTTATCGCCGCATTCAGTGCATCGGCAAATGCGGGAGCCAGTGCCACTTTGCGTACAGCCCGGATAAGGCCGTCCTCAGCGTCAACCAAAGTAACTTTTAGTATATCTGCATCTGCCACTTCCACCGGATACGCGCGCAAGTCCCTTGGTACGGTATGCCAGGAGTAAGGTGCATCGTTCCAACTGCTTGTACCAAATTTGAAAAGCAAAAATATAATGGGGCCATCAATATATAAACCTAATTCGACACTGCCATATGCAATGCTTTCTACTTCCCGGGCAGCAATTCCTGCTTCAATAATCACAAGGCCATGACCATCTCTATCTAAACGATAAACAATTTTTTCTTCAAGCTTGTCCTGGCCATATTCATATAATTGACCAACCTGGCCTGTTTGCATCCATTCCACCACTTTCTTATACCGTTTTATTACTATATTATACCATCTAGATGGACTCCAACAAAATTATTATAAATACTTGTAATAATTACACCCATTTTTCCGGAAACTAGTAATAGGCGTTAGCATGTTACGTCAATACTCGTTCAGGAGGTATTTTATGCTGCAGCGCAAATCATTGGGTTGCGATAGTTGCATCGAAAGCAACTCCTGTGAATTTTCCTCAGAGTTTTGCCCGAAAGCTACACTTGAGCTTAGTCCTGACCAAGACTTAGAATCAGATCCCGCCTTTAAAAAGTACCGGGAATTTTATCAGCGCTTCTCCAATTAATAGTCACAGTCAGAGGAGGTCCTGCCGTGAAAACTACCATTAAGTATGCTCATGGTAAAGGATTCAGCAAAAACCTTTCCTCAGTTACAGTACTAGCCAGCCCGAGAACCAATGAGGAAATCCAGGAAAATATTCAAAAGGCCCATCCGCAAAGAATTCGCAACAGACAGTCTCCTCAATTCTTTTAATATGGGCATAAGAATCAGAAAATAATACGGAGACGACTTAACTGCTGCTAACCTAGAAATACGAATCTTACCCGGCGTGGTCATAAGAAAAAGCCTTGGCTTGTGCCAAGGCTCTCAGGCCGGGCCGAATTGCTATGCCATCCAGGTGCGTCACGGCAGAGCCTTAGTGGTTCTTATCAACAGAATGCAGTTATACATTCTGGCAGGCTCAAAAAAATGTCCCGATAACCGGTTTATACGGGAAAATCTTTCTGCCGCACAGGGCTGCCACTTGGCAGCCTATTTTTTTTGCTGCTGCTACATCAATACTACTGGATGTGCCGTATATTTCCTTCATGGCCGCTGCCACTTCTTCCAGTGCAGCATTACCTGCTCGCTCGCCAATACCGGCGGCCGTCACGCTGGCAAACACGACGCCGCTTTGCATGGCTGCCAGGGTATTTGCGGTTGCCAACCCCAAATCATTGTGCGCATGAAACTCAATCGGCAGTGGACAATATCTTGCAAGATACTTCATAATGCTGCTTGTACTAAAAGGATCGAGCCTCCCAATGGTGTCAGCATAACGGATGCGTACCGCTCCCAGCCGGGCACTATATTCAGCAAGCTCCAGGAATTGTTTCGGAGTAGCTCTGGAAGCATCTTCGGCGCCCACTGATATGTAGCAGCCATGACTCTGGGCAAAAAGTACCGCTTCTTTTAGCTGCTGATATACCCATTCCCGGCTTTTCTTCAATTTCTGGTAAATGTGCAGATCAGATACAGGTACAGAAATATGCAAAAACTCAAATCCACAAGCCAGCGAAGCCTCAATATCCCCGCGACAGGCACGGTTCCAGGCAAACACAATAGCCTTTAGGCGGGCGTTAACAATCAGCCGCAGTGCTTCGACTTCCTCCCGCCCCATAGCTGGAGTGCCTGCCTCAATCCAAGTTACGCCAGCTTGAGCCAGCGCCGTGGCAATGGCCAGCTTTTCCTGGGCCGTAAATGCAATTCCGGCAGCCTGCTCACCATCCCGCAGGGTTGTATCAACAATAACTGCCTGTTTAAGTTCTTGCATAGTTTTGCTCCTTTAAGCTTGACCGGTACAATTGCAGTAACTCAGTATCCGTAATGGCTGCTTTCTTTTTGACAGCCAATGTGCGCACACGGTCAAGCAGGTGTTTGCATTCAACATCCTCCAACCCAATCCCCCAGGCGGAAAATTTTGTTTTTATAGCAATACTGCCGGAATGTTTGCCAATAATCAACTGACGCTTCAGTCCCACTAACTCCGGGGAAAAAGGCTCGTACAGTTCCGGGGACTTAATAACTCCGTCAACATGCAGCCCAGACTCATGGGCAAAAATAGACTGCCCAATAATAGCTTTGCTCTCAGGTACGCTAAGTTCCAGTACCGCAGCCGCTTGCTGGCAGATACCGGCCATGTCTTGCGGCAATTCATAGTCAAAACCGAGCAGTTGCTTGACTGCGAAAACTGCTTCCTCCCAAGGGGCATAACCGCCAATACCGGCTACTGCTGTCGTAATGTGAGTAATACCAGCTTTTACGGCGGCCAAACTATTGGCGGTTGCCAAACCAAAGGCATTGCCTAAGCAGACCTCTACCGGACAGTTCACCTTACGGATAATAATAACCAGCTGTTCAAAGGCAGACAATGGGTCGCCCTTTGCTTTTCTGTCATCATAAATAATACTGGCAACATCATAGCCATTAACCTGTTCAGCAATAGCTGCCAGTTCCGGCGCGCTCAACACAGCTATGTCTTCCAGTTGAAGTGAGCTTTGCAAACAACGCCTGTCAGCATCACGCATAGCAGACGCAAGCAATAAATTAAACCGGTCTTGCCGGGCTGCATTACAAACTAAAGCCACCCCTTTCATACCAAGTTGTTCGGCCAGTCCCAGTTCGGGCTCAGCTAAGCTGGTTCTGCCCCGTAAGTGAAGATACTTTTGCACTCCCTTCAAGTCCGGACAGTACCGTCTCCATCCATCAAGGCAGATGTCGGCCTGTCTAATGCCTAATCCGGCCAGCAGACGTGCCAGTTCTTCCAATTGTCTGTCACTGCACTGCCAGTGAATAGCTGTGTTCAGCGTCTGATCATGCCAAGTTAACCGCCTCATATCCTCACCCGCAAATTTGCTTTTTTATTACCAGTTTAATACCCTCAGCCAACCGCTCAACCTTACAGTCAAACCGTCCACACGCACACTCGGCTTCCAACCAGGGCGGAATATGACTGCAAACAACCTCAACACAATGAAAGTTCCCGTTTAACAGCGGCTGTAATACTTGCTTGGATGTCAAACCACTGCCGCTTTGTTGAATTTCCTTTAAAGATACCTGGTAGCACCCGGGTTCTGTCTCCATGCTGGCAGGGATTACCGTTTGAAGCGTTGCAGGCTGGCGGACAGTAAACTCTTCCTGAACCAGAATATATTCCAAGAAACTACTTGGCCGTCCGGCAAACTCCCAGATACTAAATCCTGCTTGTTCCAGCTCCTTGTACAAAAGGCCGGATACCGTCCGGGCAACAAACACCCGGCAATTCCCCAAAGCCTCAAGCATAGCGGCTAACTGCCGCCGCACCTCCGGCATACCAAGGGAACGTTCCAGGGAAAAAAGAATCTCACGCACAGGCTTCCATTTTCCTTGTTGCCGCTGGTATACAATCACTCTTCCCGGTTCCGCCAAAGCAGCAGTACTGCCATTATCGCCAACAAACACTGCGATTTCCCGCACCACATCCCCCTCCTTTCGCCTAGTGCTGCAGCCGGTGATATACTTCATGTTATTACCGGCTGCAGCACTAACCAACGGCAGCTCTTAATGCAAGCTGTTCTACCGTATATAAAAGTCCGCTTTCAACGGTATAACAATACTCTACCGACATAATCCCCCGCTTCAGCAAACGCTTTTGTACCGGATAGCCAATGCGCATGGTCAACACCGCCTGGCAGTCAGCCAATGCTGCCAGAATCCCATCCCGCCGTTGATCTTCGGTAACGCACTCGGCAGTACCGCCACAGTATTTTTCCAACCGGCGCGTCTCCACTAATTCATATCGTCTGCCACTAACATGGTAAATCTGAAACTCTTCCGCCTGCCCAAAATGCAGATCAACCAGCTTGCCAAATTTACTTGTAACGGCAACCTTGCAATATCCGGTAAACGGGACTGGCTTATGTTCAACCGGCTCAGTCTCTCTTAGGCGACGCCTAAATTCCGAAGAACGGTCTTGGCCTAAGAGACCAATGGCATCCGCCCTGCACTGACGGCAGTGAGTCATCTGTTTTACTTCACCGGCACAGACTGACCGGACAGCGGCAACCTCGTTCATACTGGTTTGCGGTAAACCGGAAAATACGCTGCCAGGTGCCGGAATAAACGGCATGATATTTGTCATGCATGCGCCCAGCTCCTTGACTCGTTTTACTACCTCAGGTATATGCCAATCATTAACTATCTTCATCATGACAAGGTTCACCTTGACACTTACACCATGACCGGCCAAATACATAATGCCTTCCTGCTGATTATGTATCAGGATTTTAGAGCCTTCCACCCCCATATAGCGTTTGCCCTCGTAATTGATAGTGCCATAGATTTGTGCTCCCACGACCGGATCAATACAGTTAACAGTAACGGTGACATGGCGTACACCAAGTTTAATAAGTTCCGGCGCGTATTCAGGCAGTAATAGCCCATTTGTTGACAGACACACAAGAATTTCGGGATTTTCCTGCTTAATCAGTTCAATCGTCTTGCGGGTTTCCTCCCAGTTGGCCAAAGCATCGCCCGGACCGGCAATCCCGATAACACTAAGGTTAGGGATTGCCGCTTTCACCTGTTCAAACTTTTCTCTGGCTTCCTGGGGAGACAGTATTTCACTGGTTACGCCCGGACGGCTTTCATTAACACAGTCGAACTTGCGGCTGCAGTAGTTGCAGCTAATGTTGCACCGTGGGGCCACCGGCAAATGCATACGGGCATATTGATGCTGAGCTTGAGCGGAAAAACAAGGATGTTTATCGGTAAGCACGCTCGACATAGAGCGGCCACCCCCTTTCCTCCTGTTAAATTTGAGGCTGCTTATAGTACTTAGCAAACATATTTTCACGATAATCCTGGTACTTAGCTGCCAGCAGTGTATTGGTAATCCGGTCTAATACAAGCGTTGTACCGGTATATCCTATAGATAACAGACGCTGGCCGCCTACCCGGTCGTGAATAGGAAAACCCAGCCGCACCAGCGGGATATCGTCCCGTTCGGTAAGAAACCGGCCATCAGAATGACCGATGGCGATATTGACAGCACCAGCCTTAGCCTGTTCTCTGACTAAATTAAAATCAGGATCTGACAGCACTACTGTTTCGTTTGTCATTTCGTTTAGCGGCAGCAGCTTCGCCAGCTTTCCGCCTTTGTCCCCGGTGACCACAATTGGACAAATACCATTTTCCAGGCACGTTTGGGTCAGCGCATAGACCAGTTCCGGATCTCCGAAAATAGCGCTGCGTCCGGAAAAATTGTACTTGTGCGAATCGATCATGGCATCGATAAGCCGTCCCCGTTCATCAGCCAATACCGGCGGCCGTCTGCGGCCACTAATGGTCTCAAGCACAGCCATAAAAGCATCGGTGTTTTCCATACCAATCGGAATAGGTATAGAATACAACGGTACACCAAAGGTGTCTTGCAGGTATTGGCCTGGCGAAACATCCTTCTCTATCGTCACTGCAAATTCAATGGTAGCCGGCGCTCCACCCATGCGGCAAAGCGCGGCGATTGGCGTCCCCCCTGCCGGCAGCTTACTGTAGGAGGGCAGATAAGGCCGGTCAAGCGTCTCCGAGATGTCCGGGCACAGAGTATACTCAAACTCCATTACAGCTAGCAGACGTTTGAGCTCCCGGATATCTGCCGGGCTGATGTTGGGTACAATAATATTTATTTTGTTATGCCGCTCAGCCCCGGTGGCCAAAGTTTCAACCAGGCGCCGCACGGTTAGCCAGTAGCCGTCACTATGACTGCCGCCATATCCAGGTGTATTAGCGGCAACAATAGGCAGTGACAACCGGTGTTCCTGCCGGTAATCATTTACGATTCTGATAATGTCTTCCCCGATGGTCTCAGCCAAACAAGTAGTAATAACTCCGATCAATCCAGGCTGATACACACGGATAATATTATCCAGTCCCTGCCGCAGATTGGCTTCCCCGCCATATACTGTTCCTTTTTCGTTAAGCGAGGAAGAGCCGACATCAACAGGTTCATTGAAATGTTCGGCAATATGCCGCCGCATATAAGTACTGCAGCCTTGTGAGCCGTGTACCATAACCATAGCGCCTTCAATACCTTTAAGTGCCAGAATCCCGCCCATCGGCATACACATGTGGCAAGGATTTTCCATATCAGACACCTCCTTTCTGCACAGTATATTTCCATACCGGCGAACACACCGTTGAATACACTTCCCGGGCAAAATTAATAGCACCGTCATAGCCGCTCAAGGGATGTTTGCGGTCATGATTGTGGTCAATAAAGGCCAGCCCCAGCTTGTATGCCAGCGGTCTCTCCTTGACGCCGCCAACCAAGAGGTGCGCGCCCTGACCGGTCATAAACCGCTCCAATTCTGCCGGATTGGCATCATCTAAGATAACCGTCCCATCGGTGACCAGCTCATGAATGGTGTCATACTCTTCCTGCCGCCCGGTCTGAGTACCCACCATAACTACCTCAATGCCAATTTCCCTAAACTGCTTAATGAGCGAGATGGCCTTAAAACCACCGCCGACATAGACGGCTGCTTTTTTGCCTGCAAGTTTTTCCCGGTATTGCTTGATAACCGGCATTACCCGGTCTGTTTCCTGACGAATGAGCACCTCGGCTTTGGCCCTGATCTCACCACCACCCATAGCATCAGCAATACTGCGCAGCGACTGGGCGGTGTCCTCTACCCCCAAAAAGGAGACCTGACGATAAGGGATGCCATACAGCTCCTGCAGCTTGCCTGCCAGGTAGTTCATAGACCCGGCACACTGCACGATATTGAGCGATACCCTGGCCGCTTGTTTGATAGTAGCGCTGGTAGAATCACCGGTAAATACGGCATTAACTTTTATCCCCATCCGGGCTAGATAGTCTTTGATAATCCAGGCCTCACCGGCCAGATTAAAATCGCCCAAATAGTTGATAGCAAAGCTGGCGGCCGCGTCGTGCCGGTCAACCGGATCAATGATTTTCAGCAAGGCCTCACATGCTGCCCGGTAACCGGCTGATTTATTGCCGATAAAGCCGCTTGATTCTACTGGAATAACTTCTATATTATGACGGACGGCCGCCGCCTTGCACACGGCCGCTAAATCATCACCGATAACACCGACAATACAGGTAGAATACACAAATACCAGCCTGGCCCGGTATTTGGCCACAAGGTCATCAATCGTTCCGGCCAGTTTCTTTTCCCCGCCAAAGATGATATCCTGTTCGCGTAAATCGGTGGAAAAACTGTTGCGATACAGTTCGGAGCCACTGGAGAGGCTGCCGCGAATATCCCAGGTGTAGCTGGCGCAGCCTACCGGCCCATGTACCAGGTGAATCGCATCTGTCACCGGATTTAGGACCACTCTGGCACCACAATACACACAAGCCCGCTGACTGATGCAACCGGCAATGCTGTCAGCGTCACATTTCAAGGTATTTTTACGCCGGCCTTTGGTGGCAATAAAATCTTCTCGTTCATTGATAGCTGCAGCTGTCTCGTTCATTCGCTCCACCCCCAGTTCCCTTACATAACTAATTCAAAATCTTCGTCAGCCGCATCACGATCAGCCCGGTCTAACAGCGCCCCGCTGATACTCTCGAGCAATCGCATGGCTCCCCGGTACCCAACAATCGGTAAATAGGAATGAACACTGCGGTCAAGCACCGGGAACCCAACCCGCACTAAGGGGATGTCTTCAGCCCGGGCAATATATTTACCATATGTGTTGCCAATGATCAGATCTACCGGCTCATTTTTAATCCACTGATGGAAGGTAAACAGGTCGCCGCCTGCTTTGACATTGGCCTTAATGCCTGCCGTTGACACCATGTCGGTAATATCTTCCTCAAAACTTCCCATACCTGAGCCAATAGCCCCACCGGGTGTGCCTGTCAGTATATGAACAGGCTTCATACCCAGGCTGAGAACAAATTCAGTTAAACCGGTAACAATATCGGGGTCACCAAATATAGCTACTTGTTTGCCATGAAAGTGAAAATGCGTGTCTGTCATAATATCGACCAGCTGACCCCGCTCTTCTTCCAGCTCGGCAGGAATCTCTTGAGAAAAGGCCCGGCGCAAAGCCATAAGCATGGCATCGGTGGCCTTTATCCCAATGGGCGTCTTTAACACGGTGGCCGGAACCTGACATTTTTTCGCAAGCAGTTCAGCCGCATCGCTGGCAGCAAAACGACCGAACGCCAGTGTCAGTTTGGAGTTACCACTGTCTTTGATTTGATCAACGGTAGCGCCACCATTGGGATACATGGAGAACTTACCTGTTAAGGGGGAATCCAGAACCCCCGAAGTATCGGGAAACATAATGAAGGTAATGCCCATAGCCTTTACTATCCGTTTAATTTCCCGCATGTCGCCGGGATTGACAAAACCGGGAATAATATTGACCTGCTCCTTCTTTACCGTTAAAGCGGCCTCTGCCAGATAACTGACCATCCCCTTAGTCATATTGGAAAATCCGGTAATATGCGACCCTTGATAACTGGGGGTATTAGCGTGGATAACCAACTTACCTTCAGGAATTTCAGCAGATTTGATAATGCTCGGAATATCATCGCCAATAGTTTCCGTCAAGCAGGTGGTATGAATGGCCATGACCTCCGGATTATAGATAGAAAAAACATTTTTGATGGCTGTTTTTAAGTTAGCACCGCCGCCAAAAACCGAAGCGCCTTCAGTAAAGCTCGAAGTCGATGCCATCGCCGGTTCCCGGAAATGCCGGGATAAGTGCATCCGGTGGAAAGAGCAGCAGCCTTGCGAGCCGTGGCTGTGAGGCAGGCAGCTATGAATCCCCAGGGCTGCATACATAGCCCCAATTGGCTGACAGGTTTTCGCCGGGTTTATGATGCCGCCGCTACTACGCTCTTTTCGTTCTTTTGGTGTACAGTCCAGCATATCAGCCCACTCCTTCCTCATTTACCGTGCCGGTTAACAGCGGTTCATCCTGCCAGGGTGGCACAATGTAGTTCCAGGTAGGGGAGGCAAATCCCATACTTACATCTCTGGCAAAATTCACTGCCCCGGTAAAACCGGCATAGGGACCGCTATAATCATAAGAATGCAATTGTTTGGCGGGAATACCCATCTTCTGCACAACGTACTTATCTTTGATACCGGAAGCAAAAATATCCGGCTTCAGGATTTTAATAAATTCCTCTGTTTCAAAGTGGTTAAGATCATCGGCAATGATGCTGCCATCTTTCATTTCGATATTCATACCCGCATAGTAACTAAGCGGTATCTTCTGCTTTAATTCTTCCATTTTTTCCGGAGACAGCTTCAGCCGGAAACGCCGTTCATCGGCACTAACATGCAGGTCGGGAATGTTTTTGGTGTCGGCATCAGGTTTTATGGTAGGAATGACTTGCCGTCCTTCATAATCATCCCGGTGGGCAAATTCATAGCCTGCCAGTACTGTCTCAATTCCCAGTTCAGCGAATAAGCCCTGATAATGATGGCCGCGTGAGCCGCCGACAAAGCAAAAAGCGGTCTTGCCTTCACAAATCTTTTTGTACTGCTCCATCAGCGGTTCAATCCGCGCCAGTTCCCGCGAGATCACTGCTTCGGTTTTTTCTATAAGCGCCGGATCGCTAAAATACACAGCCATGTTTCTGAGGGACTCGGCAGTACCGTTAACTCCAATAAAATTTACCTTTAACCAGGGTGTGCCGTACTTGGTTTCCAGCATCTCGGCAATATAGTTTATTGAACGATGGCATTGTACCAGATTGAGTTCGGCAACATGCGCATTCCGGAGTTCTTCATACGAACCGTCACCAGTCATAACTGAAATGATAGTATAGCCAATTTCCTTCAATATCCGTTCAATCTCCCAGCTGTCGCCGCCAATGTTGTATTCCCCCAGAATGTTGATAGGATACTTGCCGGCAGCTTCCTCCAGGTCACTTGCACCGATAACCCGGTCCATAAGAATATTATTGGCAATATGGTGTCCGGCCGACTGACTGACCCCTTTGTACCCTTCGCAACTAAAAGCAAGTACCGGAATGCCATGCCGGGCTTCGGCCGCTCTGGACACAGCTCCCAGATCGTCACCGATGAGTCCTACCGGACAGGTAGCTGAAATGGTAATTGCCTTGGGATGAAAGATATCCACCACCTCATCAATGACTTTGGCCAGTTTTTTTTCTCCGCCAAATACAATATCGCTTTCCTGCATATCGGTAGAGAAGCTGTAATTAATGAAATTTTGCGCTGGCTCCTCAGACTTGGCCTTATTACGGCGGGTAGCCCAGGTATAATAGGCGCAGCCGATCGGTCCATGGGTGATATGCACCATGTCTTTCAGCGGGCCAAGCACCACACCTTTGCAACCGGCGTAGGCACAGCCGCGATTAGTAATAATGCCGGGAATAGTCCGGGTATTTGCTTCAATTACCTGAGGCATTTGCTCTGCGTCCTTGATAAGAATGTGTTTTTTCCTGTTTTTCTGTACCTTGGACGGATATTGTTCAAGAATTTCCTGTAATTCTTTTTCAGTAACAGCCATGCTGCTCCCCCCTTTTTCCTTGCTTTTACACCGCGTCTTTACCGGATTCACCGGTACGAACCCGAATGGCATCCAGCATAGGCATAACAAATATTTTTCCGTCCCCTACCTTGTGCTCCGTCCGGTTGGCCTGCATAATGGCCTCAATAATTTTAGGCACATCTTCATCATGAGCCAGGATGATAAATAGCCGTCTGGGGAATAACCGGTGTCCATCCAAAAAACCGTCAATCAGCGCTTCCGCACCGGCTTCATCGGCATCGGCCAAAGCCATCATCGCCGCTTTCCGCCCGGCGACCACAGCCGGATCATCTACCAGCTTACCCCGCCCGCTTACCTTGACGGCAGTAAAACCGGCCACACCGGCCTCGACCAGCGCCTTCTTGGTAGCACCAGTTTTGTTCATGCGCACAATGGCAAATATCTCCTTCATGGCGATCGCCCTCCTTTACAGTTCTTTCATGCCGCTTGATACGGTATATACTTCCGTAACAGGGCTGACGAAAATCTTGCCGTCGCCATATGCTCCCTTTTCACCTGTTTTGGCGGCTTCCATGATAACTTTAATTATTTCTTGTTTATATTCAGCCCGTACTGCCATTAACAACAGCGTTTTAGGGATTTCATCATACACAACACCGCCGATTTTGATGCCTTTTTGTTTGCCCCGGCCTACAACATCCATAACAGTGACCGCATTAAATCCAGCCTGCGACAGTTCGGCCAACACTTCGTCCTTCTTATCCGGTCTAATAATGGCTCTGATTAATATCACTACAATCACTCCTCATTTTCGTCACTTTGCTCAGGCAATGGCATCAAGAAAGCCGTGCTGCATCATCAGCTCTTCCAGACGGTCCTGGGTCATGGGTTTGGGAATAACAAACATTTTATTTTCATCAATGGCCTTTGCCAGTGCGCGATATTCATTAGCCTGATTTGCCCCGGGATCAAAATCAATAACTGTCTTTTTATTGATTTCTGCACGCTGCACCAAGTTATCCCGGGGGACAAAATGAATCAACTGTGAACCCAGTTCTTCAGCAAAGGCTTGCAAGAGTGGTAATTCATTATCTACTTTCCGGCTATTGCAAATGATGCCGCCGAGCCGGACTTTGCCTGATACCGCATATTTTTGAATGCCTTTGGCTATGTTATTGGCCGCATATAAAGCCATCAGTTCACCTGAGGCTACAATATATATTTCTTCGGCTTTGCCTTCGCGGATAGGCATAGCAAACCCGCCGCAGACAACATCGCCCAATACGTCATAAAATACATAATCAATTTCATCAGTATATGCTCCCAGTGATTCCAGCATATTGATCGAGGTGATTATGCCACGGCCAGCGCAGCCTACACCCGGTTCCGGTCCGCCGGATTCCACGCAGCGGGTGTTTTTAAACCCTGGCTTTAATATATCCTCAAGTTCAATATCGTCGCCTTCGTCACGCAGCGTATCCAGTACCGTCTTTTGGCACAAACCGTTTAGCAGCAAGCGGGTAGAATCCGCCTTAGGATCACAGCCAACTACCATAATTGTCTTTCCAGCCTCAGCCAATGCCGCCACTGTGTTTTGTGTGGTAGTCGATTTACCAATACCACCTTTACCATAAATAGCAACCTGTCTCATTAAAAACGCCTCCTCTTTATTCACTGACTAATGAGTTCCTCCGGCTGCCGGGTTATTTCGCCCTGACTGAGTTCAACCAAGCCTATACTCCCAAACTCTATTGAAAATTGTCAGTGCATGGAATATAATGAAGTTGGGCATATCAAATAACCCTTGCCGTCACTTGGGAAATGCGATGGCCCCCGGCTTCACAGGTACTCGTAATACCTGTGAAGCCTTACTTATGCGTTAACTCTCTCACCTCCTTATATTGCCTAAAAAGGACAAAGGCTTACCGCACGCATCCATGCAGTAAGCCTCATTGCTTTTTAAACATATTATGTTACATGGTTTCCAGCTAAAAAAACAAAAACTATGGGGCAAAAAAATTCTGCTCCCATAGCGCCATTGCTGAAAACCATATTTGTTTAAAAGAACTATACCATAGATAATAGCCCCCTGCAATAGGTTCTGGATAAATTCGGAAAATTAAATTATCGATAGCTTAAAAATTTTCCGTATCCTTGCTTTTCCATAAATATGTCGTTATAATCTAAATGAAATCCGGCAAAAGCTAGTAAAAGCCTGCCGCCCACCGGCAGGCTGCTGATAATTTTTTTAAGAACGGAGGCCCTGTCAATGGAATCGTCCAAAGATGAAATACACGAATTGCTTACAGCCATAGTAGGTTCTATCAACAACACGCTTTATGACCTTGCTGCTGAAAGTGAAAGAGGCGGCAGTAAAGTAACTGCCAAGCGTCTGGAATATTCCCGCCAAAAAGTCATGACCGCCTGGGAAGTATATAACCAAAAACGTGCCGAAAAGAAGTAATCCTGTTTCCCGCAACGCAAATATCTCAATATGCCTGTACAGGTTGAACCGGCATATATATAAAGAAGCTTTATGGGGATAGCCCATAAAGCTTCTTTTATTCACTTTGCTTGTTAATAATATCCTTGACTACCTCACCGGCAATAATGAGACCGGCAACAGACGGCACAAAAGCAATACTGCCCGGGATTTGCCGACGGGTCGTACATTTACGTGTCGTCCCCTGCGGACACACACAACCAACACTACAGCTCGAACTCTCGGTTTCCACAGGCTTACGCGGTTGTTCCCTGGAGTAAATCACTTTCAGGGAAGCTACACCGCGCTTTCTTAATTCCTGCCGCATTACCTTAGCTAAAGGACACACCGAAGTGCTAAAAATATCCGCTACTTCAAACTGAGTCGGGTCCAGCTTATTACCGGCTCCCATGGAGGAAATCACCGGAATGTTCCTGGACTTAGCCTGGATAATCAAGTCCAGCTTGGCAGTAACCGTATCGATAGCATCAACGATATACGTATAATCATCAGCAATCAAGCCTGCTGCCGTATCTGGCATGTAAAATTCCTGAAAGACAGTCACTTCGGCTTTAGGATTAATTTCGAGAATGCGATCACGCATAACCTCAACCTTAGGTTTGCCAATAGTCTTTCTGGTAGCATGCAGTTGCCGATTAATATTCGTCAGGCAGATACAATCATCATCCACCAGCACAAACTTGCCAACGCCTGAGCGCACTAGCCCTTCCACCACAAACGTACCGACGCCGCCAATGCCAAAAACAGCTACTTTACTTTGTGCCAGTTTTTCGAGGCCTTCTGCACCAATTAATAACTCTGTCCGGGAAAACTCATGCAGCATATTGTCACCCTTACCTTTTACCTTGTCTGCCATATTGTATTAGTGTAACAAAATCACCCAGACCAGTCAACCGCTCTATTGCCAGCTATTTACGGGAAATGCGTGGTTTAATTACCTTACCGCATTTCGGGCAAACATGATTGCCCTCCTGATCAATTTCCATAACAGCTCCACATTGAATATGCACCAACATTCTGCCACCTCCTAAATTATTCCCTGGTAAATAAAATCGACTATTTCTCATTGGGACTGAGCCCCCATTCAAGTAAAGTACTAACTTTAATACTGCATTAAACAGTATATGAGGTTTAAGCTATTTTAGACCAATTATTTTGGGGTACTATAGGAAAAAAGCCTTCCGTACTGTCGGAAAGCTGATTTGTACATGATGTTACCGCTCGCAGATGCAGCAAGTACTATGATACATTCATTTCCCGTTCAATAATCTTTAATCAAACAATTGTCCGTTATGAAGAAACTATTATATACAATTTAATTGTATCATGTCGTAATATTATTTTCAATTAACTCAATATTACACTTTTGCAGTTTTGCATTTACTGCAAACGGCTTCGGCTATAAACTGCTCTCGCGCTACATAACCTGTCAAAGTAAGGCATACGTTGACTAATTATGCCATAAGATAGTATAATTTACATATAATAGCACGGGAGGCGAAGCAATATGGACATTGCCGCACTTGCCACGGTGGCTGCACAAGCCAATGTTAGTCAACAAGCCAGTATCCTCATGATGAAAAAGGTGATGGATACCGCGACAGACCAAAGTCAAAGTCTGCTTCAATTAATGGGCGCAGGACCGGCGCTATCTCCAGCCCATTTAGGCAATACTATTGACATTTCTATTTAATATAAAAAAAGCTTCTGAGATATTCTCAGAAGCTTTTTCCCAACCACCGGCAATAACAAATAACTTCAGGATAGGGAGGATTTATGAACAAACTCTACGCACTTATAGGTCCCCCGGCTTCAGGTAAAACCAGCATTCTCAAAGAACTTGCGCAATATGGTATTCCTGAGATGGTCAGCCACACCACCAGAAAGCCAAGAATTGAGGAAATTGACGGTATTCATTACTATTTTGTTACCAAAGAGGATTTCCAGAAAACCGAGCTGATTGAACGGGTCGAGTATTCAGGCAACTTATACGGTTTGAGCAAAACTGAGGTACTTGAAAAAGTCAATACCTATCCGCTAAGCACAGTTGACGTCGACATTCAGGGACTAACTCAGCTGAAAAAGCTGCTCGGCAACCGGCTGGAATCAATATTCATCATGGCAGATTTAGATACAGTCATTGGCCGCATGTTAGAGCGCGGCGATGATCATGCCCTAATTAACCGTCGGATTGAGCATGCTACCAGTGCCGGAGAATTCAACAACTGGCAATCAGCCACCTATGTGGTAAAAAATACCGGTTCACTTACCATTGCCGTACATCAGATACTGGCTATTATCGGCAAAGTAACGCTGCCGCCTAAAATGGAATAAGGTTAGCAAAAAGATACCGCCAACCTCTCTGGCGGTATCCTTTTTGTGTTTATTAATCAATCTCTAGTTCCAAGGCAAAGCGGGGGATATCCCTGCCGTCCAGCCGGACCTGCTCGCAGAACATAGTTTTGGGACGTACCCACAACCCGAACTCTCCATATAACGCCCGGTAGATAACAAGCGGTTCCAGCGTTTCACTATGCTTCGCCTCCCCGATTACCTGGTATTTTGCCCCTTTGTAATGGCGGTAAATCCCGGGTCTTATTTTGGTTGTTCCAGACTTGCTCATACTATACACCTCTTACTGTTAGTGCAAAATAGGAGATAATTTTTTATATACCAGCAGTGTAATTGCGGAGACAACAATACCTTTAAACAGATTAAACGGTATTATGGCAAATACAATAAATGTCTTAATATCCACAATAAACGGATTGCCGGCTTTCCCCATAGCAATCATGGCCTCTGCCGGAAAATGCAGGACTTTTTGGTATAAAGGCAATAATACCCAATAATTTAAGACCGCTGCCATCAGCGTCATGGAAAATGTGCCGGCAAGCAGCGCCCACATCGCTCCTGCCCGGTTCTTTTTATACTGATAAACAAAAGCTGCCGGCACAACAAAACATGTGCCCACAAAAAAATTGGCCATCTCACCAATACCGGCAGTCTGGGTGTTGCTCACATGAATCAGATTTTTAATAAACACAATCAAGCAGCCGGCCAGCGGGCCAAGCGCAAAAGCGCCAATAATTGCCGGAATTTCGCTAAAATCCAGTTTCAAAAAACCTGGCATAAAAATAACCGGAAGTTCCATTGCCATTAAAATCGCGGCAGCACTGGCCAGAACTGCGATGCGTGTTGTATAGGCCATCTTGGTCTGCAAATCAGTTGGTGCCTCCTTGTCTGTGCTTCTCAGGCCACTGCGGCTGTAATTTAGTGCAGCAGCTGAGTATTGTCCAATGTAGTCATACTTAATGACTTATCAATAAATTCTGTAAGCACTATTTCAATAATGGTTTCATGAATTGCCATTGTATCTGTCAAATCCAAGCCGTGCCGGAGCGTCATGTACTCGAATACCCGCGCTAACCCCTCGGCATACACCTCTTGCACCTCGGCCGGTACTTTTCCCCTGAGCACGTCATAGTACAATACCCCATAACGTTTGCTAATATCGCGCAAATGCACTGCAAGCAAGTACTTGTAATCTTCTATCAGATCCATAGTGGCGCCTCCTGCATTCTCTATCTATGCATGTATTCGCGAATCCAACCGGAAAACCCTACCTGCTGATGGTTGGATAACACGTTAAAATTTTGCCAAAATTATACGGCGCCATAGGACTTACGCAATAACTTGTTGAATAACCATCCTAAAACTATCTGACGGGAGGAATAACCAATGAAAAAATTACGGGTTCTGGCCGGGGTACTGTTCCTATTTGTACTGATTACCTGCGCTATGCTGCCGGCGCAGGCTATCTTCACTGCAGTGACTAACACCGATAAGGTAAAGTTATTATCCGAACCAACCGCTGCCGCTGCCGTTGTTAAAGTACTGAAATTGGGCGATATTGTTAAAGTCTATGAAAAATCACCGGATGGCCAATTTTGGGAAGTGGAACATAAAGGCAGTCGCGGCTGGATTATGATTCACTTCCTCAGCCCAAAAGATCACCGGCAGCCTTCTTATTTTTGATAGAGCTTCCCGCATCTTCTGCCATGTATTTGAAAATAGTTTAGCAGACAATCCCCCTGCCATATTTATACAAAAAATGAAGGATTTTGTTTTTTAAAGCAGAATATAGCAGTAATTGACAACTATATAAAAAAACAAAAACAAAACTATAGCGAAAGATTGAGGATATCATGGAGTTATCTAATCTGACTACCAGGTTAAACATCAAGGCTATAGGTATTATTTCAGTATTTATGCTGTTTTTTATAATATACAATCATTGGATATCTTTTCAGGAAAAAAAGGGTATATATAACCGGCATATGGAGTGTTTTGCCCATCATCTGGAAAGCGTTGTTCCTGCCAAATTGTTGGTGGATTACGGGGACAAGCCAACTGCCGAAATCCAGTCTCCGGAAAATCAAATACTTGCTGTCAATAATAAGGTTCAGCCTATTTTGGACAACACCTTTACACCGCTGGATATCATAAAATTCGGGGTGTATTCCAGCCAATTGCAACGAATTGTGGCAATTGGCCCCGACTTAGATAAAACCCTGCTTTTGAATACAGAATCCAAATTGTTTAACGACATGTTCCACACAGATACAGTAAAATTTGGACAACAAAAGCAATCCGTGCTGTGGTATGGCGCGCCGGCATCCTATGTTGTTAAGCCAATCAAAATTGACAGCCAAATTGTCGGCTATGTCTTTGTCTGCATGAATATCGACAAAGTTATGGAAGAAGAGTGGCAGACATCCCAGCGGTCAATTTTTGGCAGCCTGGTGGCATTATTGATTGTCATCATATTATTCCAGGAAATTTTCGTTCAATTAAGAAAAGAACTCATTTTATTTGCTGAAGCTACGGTAAATGGCCGCGGCCGAAACTTTGAAAGTAAAATTACCGAACTTAATCCTATTTTGCGGTATATCAACGAACAAACCGAACAAATGGCCCGGCTTGACAGGTTAAACATCATCGGCGAAATGGCCGCCAGTATCGGTCATGAAGTCCGCAACCCCATGACAACCGTCAGGGGATTTCTGCAATATTTAGGAAATAAGCCAGCCTTGGAAAACTATAAGCCTCAGTTTACGTTAATGATTACCGAGCTTGACCGTGCCAACAGTATCATTACCGAATTTCTATCGTTAGCCAAAAACAAAGCTATGAATTTTCAGTACTGTGACCTAAACGACATTATCCAGGAAATGACACCGCTGCTTGAAGCCGATGCTTTGCGTTATAACTGCCAAATTAACAGGCAGCTGCAGGATCTTCCGGCCATTCGCTTAGATAAAAGCAGTATCCGCCAACTCATCTTAAACATTGTCCGCAATGGCATTGAAGCAATGCCGCAGGGCGGAACGCTGACGATTACCACTTACTGTCATAACTCTCAAGTATTACTCACTTTTGTTGATGAGGGAACAGGCATTCCCCTTGAACTCATCGACAAACTGGGAACACCCTTTTTCACCACCAAAGAAAATGGTGTTGGCCTGGGACTTGCTATTTGTTATCGCGTGGTTCAGCGTCACAATGGCACAATGTCGGTAGAAAGCCAACCGGAAAGGGGGACCAAATTTACCATTACCTTTACAATATAAAAGTACGCTGCGAGGTGGAGAATGGCGGAAAGACTACTATCTGTCTTCTTTTTAGCAATTAGTATTGGCTACACCTATTATGCCGGCAATTTATCCTTCGGCAGCTTCATGGCGCCCAAAGCCGGATTTCTGCCGCTCTTAACCGGCAGTATCGCCATTTGTTTAGCCTTAACTATTGTTATACGGTCATGGCCGGTGAAAGCCACCGGCAAAACCGGAAATGTCAACTGGAGAAAACTCATTTTTATTATCATCGGTATAGTAGCTTACATCATTATTATGCAATTAGCCGGCTACCTGGCAGCCACCTTCATCATCCTGTTCTATTTGTTAAAAATGGCGGAAACACCGGGCTGGCTGGCTCCAGGATTATTTTCAGCAGGAATTGCGTTAAGTTTCTATTTCATTTTCGAAAAATTTTTAGGCTCTAAATTGCCATAAGCTGGAGTGACGACAGTGGACATTGTAGACATGCTCATCCATGGTTTTGTTATCAGTACTTCACCTGCCAATTTGTTAGCCTGCCTAATAGGTGTTCTGATCGGAACACTGGTAGGGGTGTTGCCCGGAATCGGGCCGATAGGAGCTATCGCGCTGCTTTTGCCTTTTAGCTTTACCATGGATGCAACTACTTCGCTCATAATGTTTGCAGGAATTTTTTATGGCTCTTTATTTGGCGGCTCGACCACTTCGATATTACTGAATATTCCCGGCGAGGCCTCCTCGGTGGTTACTTGTATCGATGGCTATGCTATGGCAAAAAAGGGGCGGGCAGGCGCAGCCCTGGCGGTTGCCGCTGTCGGCTCGCTGATTGCCGGAACCATCGGGCTTATCGGCCTGACCTTTTTTGCGCCGGTTATGTCCAGGCTTGCTGTAACCTTTGGGCCGCCGGAATATTTTGCGATTGCGACAGTAGGCCTGTTAATTCTGATGAAGTTAACAGGTACTTCCATGCTCAAATCAGGCCTGATGGTCGCCGTCGGCATTATGCTTGGCACAGTAGGACTGGACAGTTTAACCGGTATCAATCGGTTTACATTTGCAGTGGATGAATTACAGCGCGGTTTGGAATTTTCCATTGTGGTAATGGGACTGTTTGGTATCGGCGAGATATTGGATACACTTGTTACAACCACAAATCAACGAAAAGTACAATCATTCCGGGTGCGGGAATTATACCCGGACAAAGAAGAAATCCGGCGTTCGGTTATGCCGATTTTCCGTGGCGGAATTATTGGATTTTTAGTGGGTTTAATTCCAGGACCGTCTGCCACGATTTCAACCTTTGTATCCTATGCTGTTGAAAGAAAAAAAAGTAAACACCCCGAGGAGTTTGGCCACGGGGCGATTGAAGGAGTCGCCGGTCCGGAATCCGCCAATAATGCCGCAGCTTCCGCCGCCATGATTCCGCTATTGTCTTTAGGTCTGCCCTTCTCTGCCATTTCCGCCATTCTGTTAAGCGGGTTCATGATCCACGGTGTCATCCCCGGTCCGACTTTAGTCACACAGCATCCGGATTTATTCTGGGGTCTTATTGCCAGTATGTATATTGGCAATGTGCTATTGCTGATTATAAATCTGCCGCTGGTAGGGTTATTTGCCTATCTGCTGCGAACTCCCATACATATTCTGATGCCGGTCGTCTTGATCATTACCATAACAGGGGCGTATTCGCTTAATCACAGTATCTTCGACCTGGTGCTGCTGGCTGGTTTTGGGATACTTGGCTTTGCCATGAAACAGACGGGTTATGAACCGGCGCCGTTAGCTCTGGGCCTTATCCTCGGGCCTACCCTGGAAACCGGGCTGGCACAGGGCTTAATTATCGGCGACGGCAACCCCTGGTTTTTCCTCTCAAGACCAATCTCAGGTACCATTCTTTGGTGTGGTATTGCTTTGCTGGTTTTTCATATTGTAAGCAGCTTCTTGAAGAAAAAGCAGAGCACACAAATATAAAAAGGAGGTTGTTGGGTGGAGAATAAGCGTATTGTTTTATCGTTACTTACCGTTTTTCTGTGTATGACACTAATGCTGGGAGGTTGTAACATGGGGGCAAAGGAAAGTACCGCTCCGGAAAAATATCCGGTTAAACCAATCAACATAATTGTTCCGTTTGCGGCTGGCGGCAGTGCGGACATAATAGCGCGGACACTGGAAAAATCTGCGCAACAACACCTGGGCCAACCGTTGGTTGTACTTAATATGCCAGGAGGCGCAGCCACCATCGGCATGAATGAAATGGCCGGTGCCCAGGCTGACGGCTATACGATCGGGGTAATTGGCATAAATGCCATATTGCAGCCGCTCTATGGCGAAACCAGATACCATTACCCCACCGCACTGGAACCTTTGGTAAAGGTTGTGTCCTCACCGATAGTCCTGGCTGTTCGCTCTGATAAGCCATGGCAGAATCTCAATGATTTGGTCAGCTATGCCAAAGCCAATCCCGGAAAAATCAAGTTTGGTCATGCCGGTTTGGGTACGACAACGCATCTCACCGGTGAGCTGTTTGGCAAAGAAGCTAACATTAATATCGTCCAGGTTCCGTTTAAGGGCGATTCTGAGGCCCTTGCGTCCTTGCTGGGAGACCATGTTCATTTAATCCTGAGTACTCCGCCTGCCTTAAAAGAACATGTAAAAAGCGGCTCTATAAAGATACTCGGGGCTGCCGAAGAAAAACGGCTAACCCTCTCCGGCTTTGAGAATGTGCCTACCTTCAAAGAACAGGGAGTCAATGTCGCATTTGACTTTTGGATTGGCGTGGTAGCTCCCAAGGGTATTCCGGCGGCTGAAAAAGCTAAGTTAGCTGCTGGTTTGAAGGAAATGATCAACGCCCCTGAGTTTAGTAAAAGTATGCAGGAACTGGGAATGGTTGTCGAATATTTAGGGCCGGCTGAATTCAAGGACAGATGGATAGCTGACAATGAAAAACTGACGAAAGTGACAAAAGAAACCGGTATAGCCGATGTAATCAAAGCACAAAAGAAATAGCCGTACTAACGAAACAGGCAGGTTGCGAACAGGTGCCGTTAGTCCGGGGATTTATCTCAAATACCAGTCTTTTTGGGGTGGAGATTGCTTTGCTGGTTTTTCATGCGGCAAACAGCTTCTTGAGGAAAAAGCAGGTGCACCAATATAAAAGGAGGTTGCTAAATGCAGAATAAGCGTATTGTTTTGCCGTTGCTTACCATCTTTTTGTGTATGACATTATTGCTGGGAGGTTGTAATATGGGGGCGAAGGAAAGTACCGCTCCGGAAAAATACCCGGCTAAACCAATCAATGTAATTGTCCCGTTTGCGGCCGGCGGCAGTGCGGATATAATGGCGCGGGCACTGGAAAAGTCTGCGCAGAAACATCTGGGCCAACCGTTGGTTGTGCTTAATATGGTTGGAGGCGCAGGCACCATCGGCATGAACGAGATGGCCGGCGCCAAGCCTGACGGCTATACAATCGGTGTAATTGGCGTAAACGTAATATTGCAGCCGCTCTATGGCGAAACCAGATACCACTACCCCACCGCACTGGAACCGGTGGTAAAAGTTGTATCCTCCCCCACAGTCCTGGCTGTTCTGGCTGATAAGCCATGGCAGAATCTGAATGATTTGGTCAGCTACGCTAAAGCAAATCCCGGAAAAATCAAGTTTGGCCATGCCGGTTTGGGTACGGCAATGCATATCACCGGTGAGCTGTTTGCCAAAGAAGCTAATATCAATATCGTCCAGGTTCCGTTTAAAGGCGATTCAGAATCCCTTGCGTCCTTGCTGGGAGACCATGTTCATTTTATCCTGGGTACTCCGTCTGCTTTAAGAGAGCATGCAAAAAGTGGCACAATAAGGATACTCGGGGTTGCCGAAGAGCAGCGGCTAGCCCTCCCCGGCTTTGAGAATGTGCCTACCTTCAAAGAGCAGGGAGTCAATGTCGCGTTTGACTTTTGGATTGGCGTGGTAGCTCCCAAGGGCATTCCCGCTGCTGAAAAAGCTAAGCTGGCTGCTGGTTTAAAAGAAATGATCAATGCCCCCGAGTTTAATAAAAATATGCAGGAACTGGGAATGGTTGTCGAATATTTAGGGCCGGCTGAATTCAAGGACAGATGGATAACTGATAATGAAAAACTGACGAAAGTGATAAAAGAAACCGGTATAGCCGATATAATCAAAGCACAAAAGAAATAGCCATACTAACGCAAGAAGTGTGCTGTTCCTGATAAAGGAACAGCACACTCTTTTCGGACACGCAGGGCTGCGGTAACCCTATCCCTCCCGGGAGAATATAGCATACTGTTACAGGTCCTCTCTGCTGATGAGCTCATTAAACAAGCAGACCTCTGCCGGCGATACGTTGGAATGGGCAAAATCGGACCTTACGCAATCCTTAATTAAGATTTCACTATAATTGCTGCAGCCGTAAGCGATACTGGTGTTTATTATTTCCTGACACAACTCTTTTGCCGGCTCAATAGCCGCCGGCGGGGTCGCCGGGTCTTTTATCACCGCATTAAGATATTCTGCCCGCATAGCATGATGCATTTCCGCAACAATCGCTGCATCCAGAATCCGGTAACATGCGCTTTGCGGAATACAGATATACGTCCGGCAGCTTGCCGTCCGTTCTTTATAAATAAGGCATCTTCCCAAGCCGTCCAGATGGCGGCATTTTTTGTGTCCGGCAACCATAAATATTTCCAGTTTATTTTCGCCCACATCAACAAACAGTTTGGGAATAATCCGCTCAAGCTTACCTTTGGATATTTTCTTAGCACTGATACTGTCCATATTGATTTTGAATCTGCCTTTACAGCAATGCTCTTTACAGGCATCACAGGGCAATGGATTCTCTGTTAGAAACTCATCGACAGCCTCAAAAAAGTCCTGCACCGTAGATGTATGGTTTAATCCGGTAATATCGACTTCGCCGGCTTGGTTAAAGAATAGTTTCAGTTTGACCATCCTCTCAATATTATATCTTATTAGGTACAATACATGGCTTGTGCGAGCCTTTGGCAACGGCGGAGAAAGTACACTTTCTGTCAAGATAAAGAGCCATGATTCATGTGCACATGAATCATGGCTCTACATTCTTCTTATTAGGCTAATTCTCCTGCCAGTCAGCAAAAATACTGATAAACAGGTCTCAATAGGTAACACCTTTCCAGTAAACCGGGGTGCATACTTCGGCTCTTGCGGGAAGCTGAACCTCTCGTAATGCCCATTTTTTAAATTCCTCAAAACCGGTTCTATCCACAATGTAGCCAATATGCTCCTTGCCGCCGGGCGCAGACGGGTCAATGTACTTTTTCACATAGTCATAGGTATTGCAAATGATTTTCGTAATACTCTCTTCATCGGCCCATTTGATGAAATCTTCGCCCAGACGAGGATTTTTCTTGCCTGTTCTGCCAAAAATGGTTAACCGGAAGTATTTCTCCCGGCTGCGGGTCCATGCCCCTGTCGGGCAATTCAGCACACATTCCCCGCAACCGATACAATTCCCGGTATCACGCACAACTTTAAAATTTACCGTCTCCAGAGCACTGACCGACTTCCTGGTACAAGCCTTCACACAAGCCCCGCAGCTAACACAGCGGTCTGAGTCATACTGGGGCAGGGTCATACCCATAATCCCAAAATCATGCATTCTTACTTTGGCGCAATCATTCGGACAACCCGTCAATGCTACCTTAACATGCAGGTCGTTGGGGAAGATTGCTTTTTCAAGCCGTTTCGCCAAAGCAGAGGTGTTATAACAGGCATAAGGGCATACATTATTCCCCACACAAGCCGTAACATTTCTTGTACCGGAGGCGGTATAGCCTTTCCCCGGAAGCTCCTGATTAATGTCCAAGCCTGCGATAACAGGCTGGAGCAATTCATTAACCTTAGACATATCTGCAAATTTAATCCCCGGAAGCTCAAAGCCCTGCCGGGTGGTAATATTGACAATACCGTTACCATAGGTTTCAGCAATATTTTGGATAACCGCTAAATATTTTGCCTCCAGATAGCCACCGGGAACACGAATCCGTGAAGCTGTCAAGCCTCTGTGTTTAGTCACACGAAACGCATTCTTCTTCAGCATTTTGGTATTTACATCCATTAGAACCCCTCCCTTCTAATCAAGCAGTTGAGCACCCTTTACATAGTTAAATACAGGCCCTTCCAAACAAACATAGGTGTCATCAATTTTACAATGCCCGCATTTCCCAATACCGCAGCACATTTTCCGTTCGTGGGAAATCCAGATATTTTCCTTGTGAAAGCCACGCTGCAAAAGCCCCTGGGCAGCGAACTTCATCATCATTGGCGGCCCAACCACAATGGCCACCGCCTGATCAACATGTTTCAGCTTCAGCTCCGGAATATACTGTGTAACCAGACCAATCTGGCAGGCAGTATCGTCTTGTGCACAGTCTACCGTCAATATTACATCCAGGTTTTTCCGCCAGTGACCAAACTCTTCTATAAATAAAATATCCTTTGGCGTCTTAAATCCTGCCACCAGCGTCATACCTGTTGTTTCTTCCATATGGCTGCAGAAATAATCCACCACCCCTTTTACCGGGGAAAGGCCGGTTCCGCCGGCAATGACCACCAGCTCTTTTCCCTTGTAGTTGTCGATATCAAAACCATTGCCATAGGGACCGCGCATAAATAATTTGTCGCCAACATAATGCTCAAAAATCTCATTAGTAACCTTACCCACCCGGCGGATGGTCAAATCCACGGTGCCGTCGCCAATACCGCTGACAGAAATAGGGGCTTCCCCATACTTCGGGATGGAAACTTCAAAAAACTGTCCGGGTTTTACCTGGCCCTCATACGTAAGGCGAAAAGTATATTCAATCTCCGTGTGCTTAATAACATCCCTTATCTCGGACCGGAAGGGAAGATACTCATTTGCCGCCATTTGCAGCCACCTCCTCGATAGCGTCAGCCAGTTTATTTATCGAATGCGAAAACGATATATATTCCGGGCAGATGTCGTCACAACGGCCACAGCCTACACACATATGATAGCCATTGCGTTTTTTGTAATCATATACTTTATGCAGCACCTTAAAGCGCATGCGTTGTCCGTTCTTTTGGCGGTAACAACCGCCGCCCGCAACCTCGGTAAAGCCGTCCACCATACAAGAGGCCCACACCCGGCGCCGTTCTCCCGCCTTGCCGTTATCGGTGTAAAATATATCCTGCATACTAAAACAGGTGCAGGTGGGACAAACAAAATTGCAGCGGCCGCAGTTAATACAGCGGCTGTCATACTCATCCCACATAGTTGCACGCATTACCTCCAGCGTAATCCCCTCCGGAATATGGACACTGGTTTCATTCCGGGTTACACAGGCGGGAACTACAGCCGGTGTTGCTGCGCTGCGAGCAGCCAATAGGGCCTCCCATGCTTCATTATGATTATCCACATATACCTTGCCATTTATAATTTCAAGATAAGCGTCATACGCATCTGTTCGATTTGTTCCCATATCAACACAGAAACAGTTTTCAAAGGAATACTGACAGCCAAGCAGAACAAACTTTACTTTATCCCGCAGCCGCTTATAATAATAGTCTTCACAACCGTTTTCCAGATAGATCGCATCAAGCCGTTTTACTGCATGCAAATCACAACTGCGCAAAAAAATTACTGCCCCTTTTTTAGGAGGGTCTGCTTCTTTGACAACCTCTTCGGTAAAGAAAAACAAAGTCTGCGACAGAGGCAACAGCACTTCTTTAAAGGAAAATTCTGATTTTAAATCAAAAACGATTTCTTCCACTGTATGAATTTCCCCGTAACGAATACGGTCAGTATCTGAGAAACCACCTCCATCTTTGAAACGCTTAGGAGCATAGATAAAATAGTCTTTAGACCACTCCTGCAATATCTGATTGAAGCCCGTTTGTTCTAAGCAGTAGCCCATGTTTACACCTCTTTCTTTTAATTGATGTAGTATGGAATAATGATACTTACGTTCCTTGTGTATTTTTTAACAAGTTAATTGTAGCGTGGGCAAAAAAAGGCTGCCGTGACTAAAATCACGGCAGCTTAAAATATTCTGAAAGTTTATCACGGTCTACTATCGTTATTTGACCATCATTAATCCGAATCAATCCTTGCCTGACCAAAATTTTCAGTTGGCGTGATACAGTTTCACGCCGTGATCCCAGCATCTCCGCAAGATAGGTAATACTTACATCGATGTTAATCGTAGTTCCTCCCTGACCGGGAACACCGTAATCTCTGGACAGCTTCCACAGTTTGGCGGCAATGCGTTTATCGCCGCGCACAGAGTTGGGAGTATTCTTCATTTGCCGGTAAAGGCGCCGAACTTTCATGGCCAGAGAAGCTAACACACTTTTGGTCAGTGAAAAATCCCGTTCCATGACACGCAGGAAATCCTGCCTGCCAAAGCAAAGAATCTGGGCCTCTTCAAATGCTTCACAATTGATGGAGGCAGGAATTCCTTGCAAAACCACCTCGTTAATCAGTTTGCCTTTATCTAAAATAAAGATGACCTTTTTCTCCCCCTGCGTGTCAACCGTATAGAGGGTAACAAGGCCGCTGATAACAATATAAATCATCTCTACCGGTTCTTTATCAAAAAATAAATGTTCCCCTTTAACCAGGCGGCGCACTGTGCCACAGGCAGACAATACTCTGACAGACTGGGGAGTTGCCTGCTGAAAGGCCTCCACCAGCGCCACTGCCTCACTTATATTCATCATCATCACCAGTATCTTTATTGTTCCGCTATTGGAGTACATTTCTCATAAACTGCAAAAATCCTGCATGGTTTCAGTATTTTCTTTACTATCTAAAACAGGAGCATCCTTCTGCCTACAGGCAAAATTATGCTCCCATTGATAACATACTAAAACTCTGCATTCACATTATCCACATATCTCCACCATCCGGCAACAGCTAATCCGCTTTATGGTAGCCAATTAAAAGCATACCCCAAAGAACATAAGGTAATGGTACCAACAGAAATTAATCCATAAGCAATATCCCAAAACATAATTAATCCCCCTCCTTTAAAAAACAAAGAATATTTTAATATATGAGGAAGGATTTGTTTTTATGCCGGAAAATATTGCAAATAACCGTCCGGAACTAACCCGGCAGGGCGAGGGCTATTGCCACTTTTACCAATGGTTTATATCAGGCATACATTTGGAATACACTATGGTAAATGAAAGGCGGTTTTACCATGAAAATCGTGATTTTAGCCGATACCCATCTGAATAAAGAAACTGATACGCTTAAAACATTGTTAGACAAGCTCGGTGGAGTGGACCTGATCATCCATGCCGGTGATTACATAAATGACGCCGTTGTCGATACATTAAGAAAGATCCCTGGATTTCACGGCGTATGGGGCAACTGCGATACGGCCGGGATTCAGAATACGCTTAAAGAGAAGGAATTACTTACGCTGGGTTCTTACCGGTTAGGTATCTTTCATGGCCATGGAAAAGGAAAATCTACACTTGACCGGGCTTACGCCGCCTTTGAGAACGACAATGTCAACATCATTGTTTTCGGTCACAGCCACCAGCCGTCTATTACGACCAAAAATAAAGTTTTGATGCTTAATCCCGGCTCCCCAACCAGCAAGCGAACCCAAAAATGGTATACCTTCATTCTGTTAAACCTTAATGCTGCCTCAATTGAAGCCAAATTGGTACTATTCGATAATATACAAGCGTTAATGTCTTAACCCTTGACCACACCAATGGTGCGCAGTTTCTTTATAGGTGTTATGAGGTCAAGCTCATTTTCAATAACAGCATCAATATCTTTGTAGGCAAATCTGGATTCCTCAGCTACATCACTCTTGTTATTCTTGCCCAGGACCACACCGCAGCTTTTTAAATCGTTCATAACGGCTTCAACCGCAAATGTTCCTTTGGCTTTAGTCCGCGACATAAGCCGTCCCGCCCCATGAGAACAGGAATAAAAACTTTCCGCATTGCCTTTTCCTTCAACAAGATAGCTATAGGAGCCCATAGCACCGGGAATAATGCCAATATCGCCTTTTCTCGCACGAATAGCTCCTTTACGGTGTACCCAGACATTTTTCCCATAATGGTGCTCCAGGTCGGCATAGTTATGGTGACAGTTAATGTAATTCGAATACTCTGGCCGGCAACCGAGCAAGCGGTTTGTCCATTTATCCAACAGACCTGTTATCGCGTCCATCATATGGTCGCGATTTTCTTTGGCAAAGGTGAGCGCCAGTTGCATCCAGTTGATATAAGCCTGCCCCGCTTTGCTGTCAACAGGCAAAAAGGCCAGTTGATATTCAGCAGGTACTGCGGCAAACCATTTTTTGTTGTTCTTTTGGGCTACCTCATGGAAAAAGCGGCAGATTTGGTATCCAAGATGCCTGCTGCCCGAATGCAGCATAATACCGGTCAGGCCGTTTTCATCTTCCTGCAACTCAATAAAATGATTCCCGCCGCCAAGCGTTCCGGCTTGGTAATATCCAGCCTCTATTTCCGGCAGGAGTTTTTCGGCAAATGCATAGTGCTCTTTATTGGCCATAGCCTCATCAATGACAGCCGATGCCTGCCGCTGTTTATGATGGGCGAAGCCCACGGGAATATTCCGCATGATGTCACCGATCAGGACCTGCAGGAGCGATCCGCTTGCTGTACTTGTGTTTCTAAGCAAATCAGCCTCAATATTGGTTTGAATATAAGCCATCCCACAACCGATATCCACCCCGACCGCATTGGGAATCACTACGCCATCAGCGGCAATAACCCCGCCGATAGGCATTCCGTTCCCCATATGGGTATCTGGCATAAGTGCAACCCATTTATGTATAAATGGCAGATTAGACAGGTTTGTGGCTTGTTGGAGGCAACCCTCTTCCAAGCTGTCCTTTTCCTGCAGCCAAACCTTTATTGGATGTTGATTCTTTTCCTGGTCATAAATAACATACATACTATCATCTCCTCGTGTATAATTTACCAAATTAAGCTTCAGCTATCATTAAAAAAAGTTTGCGAGCTTTTAACATTTCACCGAGAATGCTATTTCAAAATGGTAAACCCAACGATTATATAGTAGGGTGATACAATGGCCGCATTTACAGAACTCATTAAAAACTTTGATAAAATCAGAGACTATGCCCGGGATTTTTTAGTATACGGCTATAAATGCCGTAATGACTACACGCACAAAAGCAGCCGGAGTTATGATAATGAACGGCGAAGAATTGAAAGCTATCTTGCCGGATATATTCAATGGGAAACCAGCGCTCGCGGGAAAAATCTGTTTATCAGTACCGATACCGGCGACCTCTCCCAGAATCCGCTGTTTTCCGTATGGGAAACAAAGTCTTTTACCGCCAATGACTGCCTGCTGCATTTTTGTCTTTTTGATATACTTAATAACCATCCCGGTTCAACTGCCCAGACGGCTGCCGATCTCCTCTACGATCATTACCTGTCGTGTTTTGCCGATTACGAAATGCCGGATACCATGACCATCCGCAATAAGCTTAATGAATATGTCACAGCCGGCTTATTCCAAAAACACAAAAACGGCAAAACTCTCCATTACTTTATTAGTGACAGTCAACTGGATAAAGCCTTGCCTGAGATAATAAACGAACTCGCCGTCCCTATACATTTTTTTGAAAATATTACACCGGCAGGCGTTCTGGGTTATTTCATCCGCCGTGATACCGGCCAGAATCCCGGAATCTTTTCCTTTAGGCATCTTTTTGCTTCCCATACCCTTGACGACGAAGTATTGCTGAAAATATTGTCAGCCATCCAAGAGCAAAGAAGCATCCAGTTTGAGACCTGCAGCAACCGGTCAAAAAATCCCTTCCGCCAGACAATCTTACCGCTAAAAATCGCAATCAATGTAAAACATGGACGGCGATATCTACTTGCCTATAACAACCGGACGCACAACTTTTTCTCCTACCGTCTGGATTATCTTAAAAAAGTCAAAGTACTGGAGCAAAGTAGTGTTTTTACCAAACACTTGTCTGAACTGGAAGCCAGGCTTCTCCGAACCTGGGGCGTCTATCTTGGCAGAAAAAATCATATCGAACAACTGGAAATGGTGCTGGCTATTGATGAAGAGTCCGAAGCGTATGTTCTTACACGGCTGAAACGGGAAGGCAAACACGGCACAGTCGAAAAACTTGCTGACAATCGCTTCGTCTACCGCATTGAAGTCTCTGATACGCAGGAAATGGTACCCTGGCTGCGAACATTTATCGGACGAATCATCTCCCTAACCGGCTCTAACCAGCGGATAATGAAGCAGTTTCATGAGGACATCAAGTGCATGACACACATGTATGAAGACTAGAGAGGGAAAACCAGATGGAGCTTTTTAGCGAAATTCATAGCAGATACTACTACATCATCAGCCAAGTCTTGCAAGCAGCCTCCAGCCATCGCCTTACAACCCGCGATATCGCCGCCATTGTTTCAGAGCTTGGTTTTTCCGAAACTTCCCTAAACCTCACTCCGGCCTTGCTCAATACCGGCCAGAATAATTACCGGTTGCTAATCAATGGGCCTTCCGGTTATTCTCAGCCTGTCCCCCAAAACCTTCCGCCGCCTATGCTGACAACATTACAAAAGCGCTGGCTAAAAACCATACTGGCAGATAAGCGGTTTAAGCTTTTTACCAACGGGAACCAATATGATTTATACAGTTCCCTGCTTGCCGATGTTGAACCGCTCTACTGTCCAGACTGCCTGCTGCCTGTTGATATGGCTAATGATGGTGATGCCTATGACAACAACGAATACAAGTATATCTTCGCGACGATTCTTACTGCCATACAAGCCTCCAAAATATTGCTGATTACCTACGAAAGCGGTAAAGGCAACCGTCTTTCAGCTTATGTCGCCCCTTACAAACTTGAGTATTCGATGAAAGACGATAAATTCAGGCTGATTGGCGTTAGAATGCGCCAAAAGAAATTAAAAAGCCTCTACAAATTAAATCTTGCCCGCATTACTTCGGCAACGGTAATGGATTGGAATGCCCCCACAGACCTGGCCGGCTATATTCAAAGCCTGCGTATGCCCCAGCCGGTTGAAATCGAGATTACAAACGAACGCAACGGCTTTGAGCGCATTTTTACCCAGCTATCCAATTTTGAACGTATTTCAGAATATGACGAACAAACCAAAACCTGTCATATGAGAATTTATTACTATGAAGTTGATGAAATGGAGTTATTAATTACGCTGCTTTCCTTTGGGCCGGTTATTCGCGTATTAGGTCCAGCAGATTTTAGAAAACAAATTATTGAGCGCATAGTAAACCAAAAACGGCTATTTGCAGAAACTGCTAACAGAGTGTCCCCTCGGTGAGATGGTCATATAAGCAAATAGTACTTATACTGCCCTACCTCTGCCTATTCGTCAAATTCAAAGCCACTATTGCCTGCCGGCAATAGTGGCTTTTGTTGAGAGCAAGCCCTACTTTAACTGTTGTTCTAACTCAATCCTGCAACCTTTATTAATCGGCTTTACGCAGTTTAAATTCCATCCCTTCATAGACTCTGATCGGTTTTCCCCGCTCCAGTAATTCGTGCTGAATCCACATTGTTTGCTTCAGCAACAGTTCTTGTGCGATATTTTGCTCCATGATAATTTCGTTCAGCCGGATTAGCGCCAGCTTTTTATTGGTATGCTGATCGCGTCCCTGTGTAGATACAACACTAACACCGGTAGGAATGTGTATGGCCCGCACCGCTGTCTCAACCTTATTAACATGTTGTCCGCCCTTGCCCCCGCTTCTGAATGTTTCAAAACGGACAAGTTCTGCATCAAAAACCTGCTTTTGGTTTTCCTGAATTTCACTTACCCCAATGAACCAGTTTTTGCGCTTGTGTTTTGGTCTGAACGGACTCTGAACAATCCATTTGATTGTGCCAACAATCCCTCCCACCCTTGCTGGTGTTTTGATAACTACTGATTTGAAGCAATCAATATAACTGCCTTGTACCTGACTTACTATTTCCAGGTCAGCGAATTCCGTTTGCAATGCCTTCAGAAATTTTCCCACTGCCAATTCACATTCTAAAGGTCCTTTTCCAGAACTTATTTGAATCAATATATCGATCACCCCTTATAGGTCAATACCGGCCGCAGGGTTGCAACAACATGGATTAGCCCGAATTGCAGCAAGCTGGCAATCACAGTATCAATATTTTTATAGGCTTCAGGTACTTCTTGAAACAATAGTTCGGTGTCATGACAAACCACCCTGCTCTTTAATTTTGTTTGGCGAATGGTATCCCGGTCATACTTATTGCGAATTCGGGATTTACACAAACTCCTGGCCCATTTTCGTCCAGCTCCATGAGATAAAGAGAAGGCGGACACTTCCGTGTTATCGGTAGGTTTTACAACATAAGTAAGCGAACCTCGCGACCCGGGAATAATGACCGGTCCCATCTCGGCAGACACAGCACCTTTCCGGTGAATATAGACATCTCCTTTTTGTTCAATAAAGTTGTGTTGGCAATCGATTAACTTTTGGAATTGCGACATATACCCCAAGTAACCGAGCAGCTTGTTCACAACAATTTCCCGGTTTCTCGCGGCCCACAGCAATGCCTGATCATGGTTTGCCAGATAGCGCTGCATAGGTTCACTCTCTGCCGCCAGTCCATGGCAATCCTTATACTCATTCAATATACGTTGCCCGTAACTGCGCGACCCACTGTGCAGCAGCAGCATTACCTGTCTTTCGTCAAGTTCCAGCGCTGCACAGGTTTCCTGGTCATAAACCTTTTCGACAACCTGAAATTCTGCAAAATGGTTGCCGCCGCCAATGGTTCCCAGGTCGTAGATCGGGCTTGGTTCCTCATATGGATTAACGGTCTGAATATCGGCTAGTTCCCGTATATTATTAAGCTTTGTCACCCAGCGCTCAAGCTTAAACCTTCTGCACTCAACCCCAGTAGAATACAGCCCCATCCCGCAGCCAATATCGCCACCGATAATGTGCGGATAGATAACTCCCTTGGTTACCACTACAGCTCCAACAGGCGATTTTCCCGCATGCAAATCCGGCAAGCCTACAGTATGCACTGCACCGGGTAAAGCTGCCAACCCCTTTAGTTGATTTATCGCGGTATCCTCTATCCAATTCTTTTCACTTGTGATTATTGTTATATTGCTCATGCAATTCCCCTTCATAATTCAATTTGCAAAAAGGCATAAAAAAGCCGCAGCAACCAAGCTGCGACCCTATAGTTACCCTAAAAAAGGCAACAAAAAAACACGATAACCTATCGTGCCGTCAATAAAAATATTAGGCGTTTGGTTGTCTCAAAAACAAGCTATTAAATTCTGTGCACCTCAAAAATAAAAATTGCAAACATAAACAAACACCCCTTTAGCCTAATATCTGTATCAATATTACTATATCATGCTGGATACATTTGTCAAGTAAATCTATTTTTTAGTTTAATGGCAAAGTTAGCTTTTTCTTTTATCCATTTTACTTAATTAGAATCCCACCCTTTTATTTAGCAGCGTCAAAATTAATATTAATCGCTTTTAAAGAGTGAAACAGCGCTCGTTCAAATATTACTCACTTTTTTAAAAATATCGAAAAGCCTAGAATCCCTATTTTCAAGGAGTTTTAGGCTTTTCACTTCTTACAACTGTCCAGATGGGATATTGCTAGAAAGCTTCCTCGACTGTAACAGACTTTTTCTTCTTGTATTGCGCAATACAGGTAAGCAAAATACCAATAATGCTAAGTCCAGCAGAGATCAAGAAAGCCTGGTTGTAATCACCGCTGTTAAGTTCTTTAAAATGACTGGCTAAACGCGGGCCGATAACAGCGGCCGCTCCAAAAGCAGTAAAGATGATTCCATAATTCACGCCTAGGTTTTTAGAGCCGAACATATCAGCCGTGATCGAGGGAAATACTCCCATAACGCCGCCGTAACAAAGACCAACTGTCATCAGAACAGCCATAAACGGTAACAATGTCGATACTTTTGTCATAGCAAACATCATGGCTCCTGCAAGGATGAACATAATCATCACTGCGTTATAACGACCAATCTTATCAGAAACCCATCCCCACAATATCCGGCCGGCCGTGTTGGCCAATGCCAGGAAACTGACAGCCATAGCCGCAGTCTGAGAATCGAGTTTGATGACTTCCTGAGCAATCGGCGATGCATGCCCGATAACCATCAGACCGGAAACACAGCCAATCGTATACATGCCCCATAGGATATAAAAAGTAGGATCTACCAGCATTTCACGCCAGTTTTTATCGGTGCCAACTATTGCAGCGGTTGACGGCGCCGGGGGATTCCATCCCGCGGGTCTGTAGTCTGGCGGTGCTGTTTCTACAAGTAACGTACAAACCGAGATTATCAGTAAATAGGCACAACCCAGCAGCTTGAAGGTGTTCAAAACACCATATGCCTCAATTAGAGTTGAAGACAAGGGAGCCAGGATAACTGCTCCTGAGGCAAAACCTGCTACTACAAGTCCGGAAGCCAAACCTCGTTTGTCGGGAAAAAATTTTACCGTATTGGCTACTGTACAGGTATAGATTGTACCGATCCCCAACCCGCAAAGCACTCCGTAAGTCATATATAAAAAGCTGAGACTGGTAGTAAAACCGGCGCCGATGATACCGGAGCTATAAATAACTCCACCCCAAAAGATGACCCGCTTAGGCCCTTGCTGATCTTGAAATTTCCCCGCGATAATCATCGCCAGCGGCACAAGGCCGAATGAAAGAGTAAACGCCAGGGAAACTTCATTGGTGGACCATTTAAACATGTCGATGAGCGGCTTTTGATATACACTCCAGGCATAGGATGCGCCTACGCACATATTAATTAAAACACCAGATAAAAGAATTAGCCAACGGTTAGGAGATTTTACGGACATAAAAAACGCCCCTTCAATAATAATTTATATATATTCGCCGGATACGTAACCACATAAAAGAGACAATGTTTAACATTATCCTGTCCAACGTTTATTCTGTCATTTTTTAAAGCCCTTCGCTACTCGTCCTGTGACCTCCGAGCCGGTTAATACCATTCACTACATGATTAATTGATTTGCCTTGCGCAGCGCACTTCATATTCTCAAATGCCACACTCATCATCCTTCTGAATGCCCCCACTGTCACACCTGCGACATGGGGAGTTAACAGCAGGCGGTTCTTTGCTGCTAACGAAAGATTTAACAGCGGATGATCGGCTTTAGGAGGTTCTGGATAAAGAGTATCTATAGCGGCACCGCCAAGATGCCCATTTTCTAAGGATTCCGCCAAGTCTGCCTGGTTAATGATTTCACCGCGCGCAGTGTTGATAAGCAAAGAACCGTGTTTCATTAACCCAAGCTCACGACGACCAAGCATTTCCCGGGTCTCTGCGGTAAGCGGTACATGGATACTCACTACATCACTTGCAGCCAGCAGCTCCTCAAAGGATCGATATTCTATGTGAAGCGACTCCTCTACTTCCGGGCTTTTTCTACTTTTTGCATAATAGCTTACTGATGCATTTAACATATGAAGCAGCCTTGCCGTTTGATAGCCAATAGCCCCAAGACCAATAAGCCCCACTCGGCTTCCACCGATTTCCGTGATGCCCTGGTTAAGTAATTGCTCGCGAAACACTTGATAGTTCCCTGATTTGATGTTGTGATCACTAACGATTATTTGCCGCTGTAAAGCAATAATAAGTCCAATAGTGAATTCTGCCACCGAGGCGAGGTTTTGTCCTGGAGCATTGGCAACTGGAATTCCTATACGGGCAGTGGCCTCTAAATCAATATGATCGAATCCGGCTCCAGGACATTGAATTAGCTTAATATCACTCAATTGATTTAACACGGCTTCTGGAAGTGATGCCACCATCGCCGGTAAAAGTAAACAGTCTGCGCCCCGGCACGCCTCGATAATCGCTTCATGTGAGTACGATTCCAGGAACCGGAAGGTCATGTCTGCGGGAAGCTCAATTTTCGCAGCTTCAAGCCTTGACTTCGGATATAGCATTACTATTATTGCCATGGTGTTCCCCCCTATTTTACTTAATATGCAGACCAGCCGTGGGCCTTATTGGAATATCGAAATTTAGAATACATCGGCTTTCTCATCCAGCATATGCGCCATTGTCCGCAACTCCTGTGTAGTTCCGGCTATATGAGTGTTAGCAGCCAATTTACGGATTTCTTCAGCTACCACGCTGAAGCCCCGAAAGCAGCTCCTAATATATTTGAAACAGAGTTTAACTGTCAAAGGACAAACACCCTTGGTATTTGTCCTTTGACACTATCATTGCAGCAATGCTCTTACTTTACAGTGACTTTATCTGATATTTTGATTGCTTCATCAGTCAGTTCCTGGCCGAGTCCCGGTAATTCCGGCACCTCATAGAAACCGCCTTTGGGCAGGTAGTTATATTTGCAAGTCTTTGTATTAGGTTCGAGAAGCGCGTATCTATGCAGTTCGTGGATGATAAAGTTAGGAATCGCGGCTTCCATATGCAGTGCTGCCGCAGTCGAAATTGGGCCGCCGCAGACGTGTATCTGTACAGTTACATCATACACATGAGCCATATCGCAAATCTTCTTTACATCTGTTATCCCGCCGCAGGTACAAATATCCGGCTGAATGACATCAAGTGAACCGTCTTCGAGGAACGGCCTGTAGCCCCACCGCGTATATATTCTTTCGCCGGAGGCGATAGGAATATTGACACTTTCAGCAACCTTTTTCATTTGTTTCGGATTTAATGGCGATACAGGCTCTTCATAATAATAAATCCCTAATTCTTCGATCATTCTCCCGAACTGTATCGCGGCTGTAGTATCGGTGAATGCGTGCATTTCCGCGATAATATCCACATCAGGTCCAATTGCCTCTCTCATCGCTTTTAACCGATTATAGCCTAACCGTAATACTTTATCGGGAAGAACTCCATTGAGATTTCTTTGATTCCAATTGCCTTGTTCATCCATTGCAATTGTATCTACTTTTATTGCGTCATAGCCTTCGGCCACGGCAATACGCGCCGCTTCTGCATATTGCTCCGGCTCGACAAGCATGGCTTTATCAGCTCCCTCACCCCAGCCAAACTGGAGTTGACTGGCGTAGGTCCTGATTTTGTCGCGGGTTTTGCCGCCTAAGAGTTGATAAACCGGTACATTAAGCGCTTTTCCTTTTATATCCCATAGCGCTATATCAATGCCGCTCATTCCTGCAGTGAAGACAGTTCCGCCGCCTTGGCCCCAGAAAGTCTTTTTCTGCATCTTGTCCCAGATGGCCTCATTTTTCATAGGATCCATGCCAATAAGAATTTGAGCGAGATCCTTTGCCATGCCGAAACCCGCCGAAGCACCCACACCATAGGCTAGTCCCACTTCACCAAAACCACTGATACCCTCATCCGTATTAATCCGAACTACTACCGGTCTCCACTTGCTTGTTGCAGAACGGAAATCATTTGCCACATCAATAATGTCTACACTGGTAATTTTCATTTTCATATCCCCCTATAATCAATAATATTTACACACCAACTCGTGAGGTGATTACGCAAGTTAGCATTTCTTTGCCGTCAAAATACCTGCCGCAGTTGCCGCGAAAAGGCCTACAATCACCAAACTGATTATTCCACTGTCATAACTCCCCGTGATAGCTATAACAGACCCGATAATAACCGGTGACAAAGCCGATAACCCTGTGGAAATACCGTTCATCGTTCCTCCAGCGGTAGACAGGGAATTGGCAGGAACCAGTCCCTGCAGCAACGTCCAGGCTGCTGATGTCGCCATCGTAATAAAGCCAAATGCGCAAGTTAACAAGATAGCTGCGGGATATTTCCCACTGATGGTGGCTGCACCATAAATTGACAGGGAGCCTAAGAGCATAGCTGCCAAAAGTAACGGACCGCTTCTGCCGATTTTGTCATTTATCCAACCGGCTGCCGCTTTCGCCACCACAGCGAACACAAACGGCATAGACGCCATCCAGCCCATTTCCGCCCAGGTAAACCCTTTGGCTGTTTTTAAATAGGCCGGCAACCAGGAGACAAGCCCCCAGTACATAAACTGCAAACTCATATACCAGCAAACCAACAACCAATATTTATAATTTGTTGAAAATGGCTTTACTTTTTCCCAGAACGACTGTTTTTCCCCAAGCTGGGAGTTTTTAACTTCTTTGGCTAACCCGTCTTCGATATGTTTTAACTCTGCCGCATTAACCTTCTTATGTGTACTGGGCTTGTCAGTAGAGTGAAACCAGAACAAATATAGAGGAATTAAGCCGAGCACTATGCACAAATAAAAACTGTCACGCCAGCCATAATGCCCAACAACATAAGCAAACAAAGGCATGGCTATCGCCGGAGCCAGCGATTGACCGATAACCCATACCGCGTTGGCCCGGCCGCGCTCCTGTGGCGGAATCCAGTTTTTTATAAACACGCTCTGCATTGGATAATACCAACCTTCTCCAACTCCTAGTATTATCCGGGCGATAATAAAGATAGAGAAACTAGTTGCAAATCCTCCGATAAAAAGCGATATTGTCCATATGACAATACACAAAGACATTGCCTTGCGGGGTCCCAAATAGTCTCCAAGCGGACTGAGTGTTACATTTGCGATTCCATAGGCCGCCAAAAACATAGACATCATCATGCCGATTTGAATTGGCTCTCCCTGAATTCCCATGTATGTCAAAAACTCGTCATTGGCACCTAAGATAGATACATTAACCCGATCCAAATAGGCTACCATGATACCGATAAAAAGCATCCCTACTATAAAAAAACGCTGTTTTGTCGGCTTTATTTCAGTTTCTTGCTTCGGTGCATTCATTTCTACTTTTTCTAACATCAGCAAACTGCCCCCCTTTGATTATTTTATCCTATCTGAGCGTAGGTTTTTCTAGAGGAACCAGGATATGGTTATTTGACACATACAATCCATATATCCCACTCAGTAAATCACTCCCCTTTTACGAATCATCGTTTTTAATGTGTTAAATCATGCATGATTTGTGATTATATAATACATGATTGTTTTATCTTTTTCAATAGTTCTTTTTAAGAAAATTTTCAGTATATTCTATTTTATTTTTAGTATTAGAAACAAAAAAACCAAGAACTAATGTTCTTGGTTTGAGTGGTTATTATACAATTGCCAAAATGGTCTTATTTTTTTCTTTTATCCTTACGTTGCTGGATGGCCTGTAGTGCTCTCATTTTATGCTGTTGCGCAAACTTTTCAATCTTTTCCGGCGGTGCTTTCTCTTTAAACAATTGTATCAGTTCATAATGCTCTTTGATCGACTCTTTTACCCGGCGAGGCGTGAATGTAAAAAACGATTTACGGATTTGTTCCAGCCGCTGCCACGCCTGCTGCAATCGATCAACAAGATAAGTATTACCGCATCTTTCATAAATTTTTTCATGAAACTTTCTATTCAACACCCCAATTTGCTCAAAATCCATATCATCCAACGCTTCCTGTATCTCGTGATTGATTTGTTCAAGTTCATGGATATCTTGTTCTGTCATTTTTCCGGCTGCGAGGAGTGTTGCTCCTGCATCGAGAAATGCCATAACCAAATGTGTCTCTTCATGGTCCGTACTATTCATGAGTTGTACGACAGCACCACTATATGGGGTAATTTGAATTAATCCATCGGCTTCTAATTGGCGAATTGCTTCCCTGACTGGACTAATACTTAAATTTAATTCGGCCGCAACACGGTCGATAACAATTCTATCTCCTGGCCCATAAGTGCCGTCAAGAATCCGTAAACGAATAAATTCATAAGCTAGCTGTGTTTTCACTAAACGGGGTTTTTCCTTGTCTTTCTTGTTAATATTATTTGTATTCATACTAATTATTATAGTTGAAATCATATGTGATTTCAACTATAAAGGCCCCCCTTGTCCTGTATCGAACACACTGTTATAGGTACCCTTTTACAGTATCAAGGCGGCTCCTAATTTTCAATATTCTTCCAGGTGAAATTATATATGCCGCTACAATTTTCGAGGTGATACCTGCCACAAATTCAGCAGATATCACCTTGCTTCAGCTAAAGGAAAAGCTCCGGTTCCCGGCGACAGAAAAAATCTACTTCCAGTTCTTCTTTATGCCGGATATAGTTCGCATCATCATAGTACTTAGCATTCACAGGACACATTTTTACACAGGCACCACATTTAATACAGATTCCCGTAACCTTGCTTGCGTCTTCACTATCAATGGAACCCATCGGGCAAAGGCGCGCACATACCATGCAATTTGTACACCGGTCATTTGTCTTTGGCGTTACTTTCCTAATATCGACAGACTCGCCATGCTCATTCTTTGGAATGTAGTAGTATCGATAAGGCCTGTTACCTCTGACTTCGACCGGATTAACGTTGTTTTGATCAATTAGCTTTACTTTTAGTTGATTCGCAAACTCCCCGGCTATTGCCATATCTTGATCATCCGGCCTGTCTTTTGCCAGAGTCTTGGAGAAGGAATGCTCACCGATAAAAGCACCGCCTGCAATAACCGTAAAACCATTTGCATTTAAAATGTCTGTCAATTCAACTAGAGCATCATCGTAATTCCTATTTCCGTAAACAGTGACTGCAATCGCCAATGTACCCTTGCCGGTAATCGAATTCAGGTATTTTAATAAGACATTCGGGACTCTCCCCGCATAGACCGGAACACCAAAAACAACAATATCCTTTTCTGTAAAATGCTTCGGTTCCTGTCTGCTGACCGGCAATGTAAAATCCTGAATAGTTACTTCTCGCTCTCCGTTGATATTCTCAGACAGCTTTTCAGCTATGCCTACTATTATTTTCTTCGTGGTTCCAGTCGCACTAAAATACATCGCCGTAACTTTCCAATCCAAGATATAAACCTCCCCTAAAAAGAAGCAACATAGACACTCTTTTTGCTTCTGTGAATTCCATTCTTATGGCGATTCAAAACCGCCACCTGCTTGCACATTTATTCGCTTTCATGGCGCACGATTCCTCTTCTGCCGCCACAGTAGGATTTGAACAGCCGGGAATAAACCGGCAATAACAGTTACTGCGCTTTTGCCAGCAGACTTTAAACTCCTAATTGGCATTTGCCATAACCAGTAAATGATTAAACAGCAAAATTCTACCTTATTAGAGCAAAATTACCGGCAGGTAATTGCCCGCCAAAGTGAAACTACTAGTTAAAGTCAGTATATAGCCTTTCGAAACAAAGAGGAGGGGTTTATGTGAACAAAATCATGATTTCTCCAGGCCGTTATGTACAGGGCGCCGGCGCTCTGGGTGACATCGGCAAACATGTTGCCGGTCTGGGAACTAAAGCCTTAGTCCTTGGTGGCAAACGCGGCCTTGACACCATCCAAGAAGTGCTGGAAGCCAGTTTTAAAGAACACAAGGTCAGCTATATCATTGAACACTTTGGCGGCGAATGCTCACACCCCGAAATCGACCGGATAGTAGCCAACATCAGGCAGAATGATGTTAATATCATCGTTGGCGCCGGTGGTGGCAAAGCACTGGATACTGCTAAAGCCGCCGCGTACACAGCAAAAATCCCGGTTGCTATTGTTCCGACAATTGCTGCAACCGATGCACCCTGCAGCGCTTTATCTGTCATTTACACCCCGGAAGGAGTTTTTGATTCCTATCTGGTATTGCCGAAAAATCCTGATTTGGTACTTGTGGATACTGCCGTTATTGCTCAGGCTCCTGTCCGCCTGTTTGTATCAGGAATGGGCGACGCACTGGCTACCTGGTTTGAAGCCGATGCCTGCGCCAAAGCCTTTGCCGGCAATCTCCCCGGCGGCTTATCCACCTCCGCCGCCCTGTGTCTGGCCAAGCTATGTTATGATATTTTAATCGAATACGGCCTACATGCCAAATTAGCACTGGAGCAAGGTGTCGCCACCGAGGCTGTGGAAAAAGTAGTAGAGGCTAACACACTGCTGAGCGGACTTGGTTTTGAAAGTTCAGGTCTGGCAGCAGCTCATGCAGTACACAATGGCTTGACCGTATTGCCGGAAACCCATCATGCCTATCATGGCGAAAAGGTTTCTTTCGGTACACTTGTCCAGTTAGTACTTGAAAATCGCTCATCCCGCGAGCTGGAGGAAGTACTGCATTTCTGCAAATCTGTTGGCCTGCCTGTTACCCTTAAAGAAATCGGTGTCGAACATATCACCCCGGAAAAAATCCGTCAGGTAGCCGAGGCGACCTGCGCTCCTGGCGAAACCATCCATAACCAGCCTTTCAGCGTTAGCCCCAATACTGTTTATGCCGCCATTCTGGCCGCCGACGCAATTGGCAATGCTTATCTCAAACAAAAGTAACCACAATATTATCTATAAAGTAAATTACGAAAGCATTATTTGTCGTCTTCCTTGGACAAATAGTGCTTTTACTTTTTATTGGTGCTACCCCTGGAATAACTTTACTGCTAACTCATCAAGTTCTCCAGCCATTATATTCACCTGTTCAACTTCTCTGGCCACTTCAGTTATAGCACCAGATACCTGACCAATCATATTTTCAATGCTGTTAACCTGGCGATAGTTTTCCTCGCTGTCGGCTTGTATCATCTTGACCACTGTTTCAACCTTTTTTACCGAATCGGCACACGAAACCGCAAGATTGCGTATTTCCGCAGCAACCACCGCAAAGGAACGGCCCTGCTCGCCAACCCTGGCCGCTTCGATAGCCGCATTTAACCCTAGAAGGTTAGTCTGGGTTGATATATTTTTTATCAAATTTAAAACAGCCTCGGTTTCCTTAACATATTTCATTGATTCACTCATACTCTGAGAAGACTTGTTACTAACAGCGGCAATCTCCTGTGCTTGTGCCGAAATCTCTTCCGAGGTACTTGCCAGCATACTAATACTTCCCGCTAAGTTTTCCGCCATGTCCTTTAGCTCTTCCTGGCGGTCAACCGGCTCAGCAACAGATATGCAGCCTATTACTTCCCCAATTTTATTGCTAATTGGGTACGCATAAGCAATATACGGAACACCAAAAAGAGACTTATCGGCCTTGACAACAACCCGCCGATTCTCCTCCATGGCGGTAAATACTGATGTTCCAGGTTTTAGCAAGGTTCCCGGGGAAATGCTTAAGTCAATTTTTTTGCTTGGTTTTGCTAATAAATACTTTTCCCTGTCAGTTACGGCAACGCAAAAATCATTTGGCAGCAATTCTGTCAAATACGGGGCAACATGAAGAAAATAATTCAGTACTTCTGTGTTTGTCATACAGGTAATCCTTTCTCATTCTTTGTTATCAGAATGTGGAGCAAATAGAAAATCCCCCAGTCGGAGGATTTTTCTATTTTATTCCACATAACTTGCCTTTAATGAGGTATTAAAAGAATACCTGCAATTGCAACTATATTGCCGATGATGAACAGAAGCACAGAAAATCCCATTAAATCGCGAAGATTCATGTTAGCGATAGCAAGCAGCGGCAAAGCCCAGAACGGGCAAACGATATTCCAAATACTTTCGCCCCAGGCTACCCCCATCGCAACTTTCCAAGGTTCTACTCCCAAGGTGGCTGCTGCCGGCAGCATAAACGGCGCCTGAACAACCCAGTGACCGCCAGCGGAAGGGACAAATATGCTAATAATTAGCGATGAAAAATAACAAGCCAGTTCAAAAGTATCATAGGTAGCAATGCTTAATAAGCAGTCAGAAATAACATGAACCAATCCACTGCCATGCATAATGCCCATAATACCGGCATAAAAGGGGAATTGCAGAATAATGCCACTGGCAGTAGAAGTGCCTTTACTGATAGCCTTAGCATAATTATGCAAAGTACCATGAGCCAATATGCCTAATACAATAAACATAAAAATCAAAATATTAACATTAAGGTTAAATCCATGTTTCATGAAGTAAGCAATAAGATAAGCAAGACCGGCTAATCCCAGCGTATAGTTGAGAATAGGACTTTGATCCATTTTATCTGCCAACTGCAGCTCAGAACCGGAAGCAGCCGCATCCGACTCTGCTTCGTCTTGAAATAACGCCGGATCGGCGATAACGGTATCTTCTTTTTTAGGAAGCATAAACATGCAAACGATGGGAATTACAATTGCTAACGTAATTGTGATAAATAATGCTTGGGGATGAAATATAGTCTGAGTTAACGGAACAAGGCCCATCTGACTTTCAAGAAAATGGCCTTTGGTGTTAATTACCAGCGGAACCGAAGCCGATAACCCCCCATGGGTTATGATAATTCCTGAAAATACGGCTGTTACCAATACGCGGAAGTCTGTATCGGTATGCTGTTTTGCCGCTTCACGAGCCAAAAACCCACCGGCAATCAAGCCGAGTCCCCAGTTAAGATAATACAGGCCCATCGAGACAAAACCAATAAATAATATAGTTTGTTTTGGCGTGCGCGGAATCAATACAATCTTCTGAAGCAGCTTGCGCACAATTTTCGCCGAAGCCAAAGCGTAGCCGGTTATCAAAACCAAAGACATCTGCATGGCAAAAGCTAAAATGTCAAAAAAACCTTTACCCCAGTACTCAACAATTTCCAGAGGCGATTTATTTGTTATAAATATAGCCAGCGCACCAACAAACAAAGTGATAATCCAAACAATTGTAAACGGATCCGGCAAATACTTTTGCATCAAATTTACAAAGAACATCAGTATGCGATTTATCATTACCCCACCCCATTCCTCTGTATTACCTTAGAATACCAAATCTATCTTTATTATCGCTTTCTCCTCACTTTCCAAAAATGTAGCCTTCAACTCCACACTATATTCTTTCGCAATAATCATGCCAATATAAAAAACTTATTTTATTGTGACAAAATGGAATTCATGCCATCCTGTTGATGAATATTGTCATCAACAGGATGGCATGAATTCCATTTTTACCTTGCCGCTCAGCTATTGTTGAACGATGAAAAGACGCATCAATATTGATGCGTCTTTTCATCGTTCAACACAATGCCAAGTCTTTTGGCTTTTTTTACAATGGTTGATTGATCCACCTTTAAGATTTGAGCAGCTTTTCTCGTACTGCCATATTGAGCCAATGCCTTTGCGATGGTCCTTTTCTCGATATTATTAACAATTTCCTTTAGCCCCATTACTTCGACATCAAGTTCAGCCACATAGGCCGGGTTTATATTTAACAAAGCTCCTAATTGTTCATTACTAATGGTTCCATTTGGTTCTGATATAATAACAAGTCTTTCAATTATATTTTGCAATTCGCGAATATTTCCGGGCCACGAATACTGTTGCAGCATAATATATCCCGTTTTATCCAAAGCAGTGTTTTTTGCATATTTTGAATTGTATATTTCAAAAAAATGCCGGGCCAAGGTCTCAATATCTTCCGTCCGTGACCGCAGCGGCGGAATATGTATCGGAAAAACATGCAACCGGTAGTACAAGTCCTCGCGAAACCGCCCCTGCTTCACAAGTTCTTTAAGATCACAATTTGTTGCCGCCAGAATTCTTACATCCAAAGTAATGGGTTTAGTACCGCCAATACGGGTTATTTCTTTATGCTGAATTACTCTTAGCAGCTTCGACTGTAATTCCATGGGCATATCGCCGATTTCATCAAGCAATATCGTCCCTTTGTCGGCCAGTTCAAACAATCCTATCTTACCGGAGCTAATTGCACCTGTGAATGCTCCCTTGGCATAGCCAAAAAGTTCCGCCTCCAATAGATTGGCAGGAATTGCCGCACAATTAACCTTTATGTATGGCCCCTTCTTGCGCGTACTGTTTGCATAGATTTCAGTTGAAACCACTTCTTTTCCTGAACCAGTTTCTCCTGTTATCAGTACAGTAACATCAAGATCAGCCACTTGTCTGATAAGCTTCATAACTTTCTGAGTTTCCGGGCTGTTGCCAATCATATTGCTATTGAGTTGCAGCTTTCTAAGGTGTTCTACTTCTAAAACACGTTTCACCTTATCCTGTTCCACTGCTTTCATCTTTTTTTGCGAAGCTTCCAGTTCGTCTTTCATTTGCAGTAATTTAGTAATTTCCCGATCAATGGTCACAACTTTTTTAACATTACCCTTTGCATCCAAAACGGGAATTCCGGTGATCAGCATTTTCGTCCTGTTTTTTAAACTTGCTCCCACAGCGTTTACTTGCTTTTTGCAGCGAATTACCTCCGGTGTTACTGCATTTACATAGACGCCTTCAGCCAACAGGTCGTCGACATATTTTCCTACTACTTCATCGGCGCGAATGCCTGTAATTCTGGTATACGCCTTGTTTACATACAAAGTTTTTCCTTTACCATCAGTGATATAAATCCCATCATACAAATAATCGCCAATCTCTCTAAGGTCAGCCAGTTCACTAAACACCTTCCGCAAACTGTCAACAATCTCTTGGCATGTCGCCGGTTCCAAATTAGTATTTTGAATTTTTTCTATCAAATTTTCTAATAAAGCAGCTTCTCTGTTTTCTATTTTGCCTTTCAATGCCTCTACCCCCTGTATGATTTTTAGAGAGTTAACCGTAATAATAGCCGTGTATCTTTTCACTGATAGTTTATTTGGGGGAAATGTAAATAAATAGAAATTGTTCCCTTTTATATCTTTTGGCACGAAAATTGCTTTGTATTTTGATTGAGCCTTACAACACCACACAAGGATACGCATGCAGTACCCGCAAGCAAAAAAAATTTGGCAGTTTTTGTAACGGCGGCAATCCCGGGGAATTGCTGCTACAGTGGAAAAAAATTATGAGGTGAATTATCATGAACAAAACAATTATTACAGTTGCAACAACAGGTGCTTTTCCAACCAAAGAGCATAATCCAAATATTCCTTTAACGCCTAAAGAAATCGCTAACGATGTCTATGAATGCTGGCAGGCCGGCGCCGCTGTGGCCCATCTGCATATGCGGGACGATAATGGCAACGGCACTATGTCCAAAGAAAAGTTCCGTGAGACAGTCGAGCTTATCAGAAGCAAATGCGACATTATCCTCAACCTGACTACCTCTGGTGATTTACACGCGACTGACGAGACCAGAATGGCGCATTTTATTGAATTAAAACCGGAAATGGCTTCTTATGATGCCGGTTCTATGAACTGGATGCACAGCGGCCTCTTTCTTAATCCTCCGCAATTTTTAGAAAGTCTCGGTAAAACCATGCTTGAAAATGGCGTAAAACCGGAAATTGAGATTTTTGACGCAGGTATGATTTATAACACCCTCTACTATATGAAAAAAGGGGTTGTTGCTGCGCCCGCACACTTTCAGTTTGTTTTGGGGGCTGCTGGCGGCACTGCAGCCACAGTTGAAAACCTCGTATACCTCAAGAGCTTAATTCCCCAAGATTCAACCTGGTCGGCTTTGGGTATCGGACAAGGTCATTTGCCGATTTTGTTTGCAACTCTCGCCTTAGGCGGTCATATTCGTGTAGGCATGGAAGATAACGTATATTACGCCAAAAAACAATTGGCAACCTCAAATACCCAATTCGTCTCCCGCGCTGTCCGCTTAATTAAAGAAGCTAACAAAGAAGTCGCTACTCCCGATGAAGCCAGAGAAATTTTGGGATTAAAAAAGAAATAGGCAGGTGAACAACATGATAAAAAATATTGGTGTCATCGGCGCAGGCACTATGGGTCACGGTATTGCCTTATCATTTGCCCTGCATGGCTATGACGTAAACTTATATGATACTTACGAAAATCAACTTAAAAAAGCATTGGCTGATATAGCTGATGAACTTGCCTTATTAGTAGAAGAGCATTTCATTGAGCCTGAGGCCGTACAAGCCACTCTTGCCAGAATCAAAACCTATGGTGATTTGCAGCAAGCAGTTCAGGACAGAGATTTTGTAATCGAAGCTGCTCCCGAAAAGCTGGAGCTTAAACAAAATCTTTTTAAGCAGCTTGATGACTTCTGTCCAAAACATACTATTTTAGCCAGCAATACCTCCAGCCTTCCCCTTAATGGCATGATGGCGCTGGTTCCTCCGGAACGCCAACAACGCATGCTTGTTAATCACTGGTATAACCCTGCACATTTAATGCCAATCGTTGAATTATCCTACTTTGGCAACATGCCGGAAGATATTTATAATAAAGTGGAAGCCATGTTTGCCACTGCTAAGAAACAAACCGTTAAAGTACTTAAAGATGTTCCCGGCCTGGTTGCCAACCGCATCCAGCAAGGTGTTGCCCGCGAGGTTTTCTCCCTGATCGAGATGGGTGTCGCCGAACCTGCCGACATCGATAAAGCACTCAAATTCGGACCGGCTTTTCGCTACGCAACCACCGGACAACTGGAAGTTGCCGATTTTGGGGGACTTGATATCTGGTGCATCGTCGGCGATAATCTCCTAAAAGAAATGGACAATCGCAAGGAGGCCAACGACCTCTTAAAACAAAAGGTAGCAGAGGGGAAACTCGGCCTTAAGTCCGGCGAGGGTTTCTATAAATATAACCCGGATGAAATTCCCGGTATTAAGAAAGAGTTTATGAAAAAGCTAATTCACCAGCTAAAAGCATCGGAATACTATACGCAAAAATAACTCTTTGTCAATACCAAGCAGGTGCCTACACTCATGTGGCACCTGTTTTATTATTCGAAAAAAGTATAAACTTTTCATTTGTTTTCAGCCAGGGAAACGACGTATTTACATGATTTTTTGTCCTCGCAAGTTGAAATTGCATAAAAATTCATCTCCTTTGTAAAATATGTATGAACATACTTAACATGCTATTGCAAAAATTATGCCAATAATAACTCAACATTTGAATGGTTAAGTAAAATCACCAATTAATTGCCAATTTCATTTTTCCTGAACAGCAATTACAGTAGTGCAAGCTCTATGTGCCATTCTCTCTGCCAGACTCCTTGCGGACTGTACCCAAAAGCCGCTATATACCGACATCCATTTGCGTTCCGTTAATAAGTATGAATAATGATGTGTGTCAAGGGGGTAGCAGAAGACTGTGCGAAAACGAAACTATAAATAGCCAAGAAGCAAAAAAGTACCCTGGCTTTAAAAATCAGGGTACTCATTTGGATCTTTACTTGAATTAAAAGCGGCTATCTAGGAATTCGTTATTATACTGTCTGTAATCGGCTCACTGATGTAACCATCTATCAATTCCGTTGATATTCTCAGACTGCTTTTCAGTTATACCTACTATTATTTTTAAAGAATACCTTACGGTCTCATAAACACTATTCTTCTATAATCAGCATATCGTTTTCATCAAACTTCCATGAATCAGCATAAGCCACTTCCCAATAATACCCGTCCAGATCTCTGAAATAGCCACTATATCCGCCCCAAAATACGAGCTGTGGTTGTTTGACGATACTGCCGCCTATACTTTCAATCTTGCTGAATATGCTATCGACTTCTTCTTTGCTCTTGGCATTATAGGCTAAGGTAATTCCGGAAAAGCCGTTGCTAATTGCGGGAGGATTGGCTTCGTTAATATCTTTTGCCAATTCCTCAAGTGGATATAATTCGAGTTTTGTGCCGCCATTATTAAAGAATACAATTTGTGGATCTTCCTCATTATTACATGTAGCAAATCCCAGTCCATCCCGGTAAAAAGCACGGGATTTTTTAATGTCACGCACACCTAATGCAATAAGATTGATTCTATTCATAAAGTAGCCCTCCCTTTATAACCAGCCTCCCGGCTTAGTGGTGCTAATTTTCCTACGCAAATTTTTAAAAGCATAACCTTGCCCACAGGCAAAATTATGCTTCCATCGATAATATGCTCCAGGCCCGTTAGGGTTAACTGGCGGGAGTATGTAAGAATCGAGCCCACCATCGACAGGTTAATACCAAACCGACAGTTTTGGCTGCACGAGCCATCAGGCCTCATCCACTCCCATATGAACTTAACATATATAATATAACATGAGGCTTCTGATTATTCAAGGTTCACCGTCCGCAAACAACAAACAAAGAAAATTGCACCCAAGCGGGTGCAACTCACAAAGATATCAGTGGTTTTCCTGGAGTTCTGCGGCCTCTTTCAATAGCTTAATATCTCCGCACATTGGGATACCGTCGCAAGCCTCACTCATCAGACACTTCCTGCAAATTGAATCAGCCAAAAGAGTAAGGCGAGCAGCAACTGCTTCCTGCTGATGCATACTGCCACCTCCTACCGCCAGTATACAACTTCACTTTATTCAAGACAATTACCATACCATGGATTAAACAGCACCTATTCAGCAATAACCCCAATATTTTCCTAATTAGCAGTTGAGGTCACTCATTTTGAGCTTTTTACTTATTTATTGGAAAAATTCGGTTTCCGCTTTCCTATAAATGCACTCATACCTTCTTTTTGATCGGCAGAGGCAAAGCATAAGCCAAAAACTTCGGCTTCATAAGCAATACCGGATTCCAAATCGGTATCCATGCCGGTATTTACCGCCGCTTTGCACAACTGAACAGCTGCCTGCGCGCGTGCCATAATCTTTTCAGCCAGTTCTTTAGCCGTACTCAGCAATGCATCGGCAGCAACAATTCTATTAACCAATCCAATCCGGTAAGCTTCCTCCGCATTAATCATATCGGCAGTATACAACAGCTCTTTGGCCCGGCTTTTACCAATCAACCGCGGCAAGCGCTGCGTTCCGCCAAATCCCGGTACAATCCCCAGGCTCACCTCAGGCTGGCCAAATTTAGCTTTTTCTGATGCTATGCGTATGTCGCAGGCCATAGCCAGCTCGCAGCCGCCCCCCAGGGCAAAACCATTAACAGCCGCAATTACCGGCTGCGGAAGATTTTCCAGCTTCCTGAAGATAGCCTGGCCAAATTTCCCAAAGGCCCGCCCTTCCAGCGGCGACATATTTTGCATTTCCGCAATGTCGGCGCCAGCCACAAAGGCTTTATCGCCACTGCCGGTAATTATTATTACCTTCACACTATCATCCTGCGCAATCTCATCCAGCAGACCATTCAATTCTGTCAGAAGCTCAGAGTTCAGGGCATTTAACGCCTTCGGCCTGTTTAAGGTAATCATTCCAGTCCCATTGTCAGTTTGATACAGTACATTATTATAGGTTGTCACCCTTGACACCTCCCAAACGTTGCAAAATTGCTTTCTTACCGGACAAACAAACTAGCCTGCCTTGGCCTTTTTAAATTCTTCAATTAAAGCAGGCAAAATTTCCATTACGTCACCAACTACGCCGTAATCTGCAACCTTAAAGATCGGCGCATCGGCGTCTTTATTAATGGCAATTACCACATCAGATGATGACATGCCGGCTACATGCTGAATAGCACCGGAAATACCGCAGGCAAAATAAACCTTGGGGCCAACTGTTTTCCCGGTTTGTCCTACCTGGTGGAAATGCGGTTTCCAGCCGGCATCGACAACAGCACGGGATGCCCCGACAACACCGCCAAGAACATTAGCCAGCTCCTCAATCAGACAAAAGTTCTCAGGCTTGCACATTCCCCGCCCGCCGGCAACAATAACCTCGGCTTCCTCCAGGTTGCAGGAGGTTGTACAAACTTTTACAAGGTCAAGCAGCTTGGTACGGATATCCTGGCTCCTTACCCGGCTTTCAACCCGTACAATTTCTCCGCTGCGCGCAAAATCCTGCTCAGGCCGCTTAAATACTTTCGGCCGTACAGTCCCCATCTGCGGGCGATGCTCAGGGCAAAGAATTGTGGCCATAATATTGCCGCCAAAAGCAGGCCGCGTCCAGGCCACAAGTCCGGTCTGCTCATCAATGCCCAGATTGGTACAATCCGCAGTTAGGCCGGTGCCAACCCGGCAGGCCACTCGGGGACCAAGATCACGCCCATCATTAGTTGCACCGATAAGAATTACCGATGGTTTGTAGGTATTAATTAAGTCAGTAAATACAGCCGTATAGCCATCAGTACTATATTGTTTTAACTCAGGAGCTTCTATCAAGTACACTTTGTCGGCGCCGCTGGCAAACACTTGCTTAGCCAATGCCTCCACACCGTCGCCGATTAGCACTCCGGCCAGTTTTTGCCCTTTGGTGTCAGCCAATTTCCGGCCTTCACCCAAAAGTTCATGGCTTACATTTCTGATTTCGCCTTCCACCTGCTCGATAAATACCCAGACATCTGTATAGGCTTCTTTATCAATTTTTACCGAGCTTGCCTGGGCTTCCTTGGTAATTGCACCTACAGGACATGCATCAACACATGCTCCGCACACGGTGCACGCATCGGTTATGCAGGCTTTGCCATCCTCCATAACCATTGCACCAAAGGGGCAGGAACTTATGCATGCACTGCAGCCAATACACTCTTCTTTATCAATTATTACCGCCATGTCAATGCCTCCGTTATACAATCTTTGCTTCTAATAATTTGCCAGCAAGCTTGGCTGCGGCTTCACGAGCCGAACCAGCCTGAATAAGTTCCCCCTGTACGCGTTGCTGCGGGGTAAAGATACGGCGTACTTGGGTAGGTGAACCTTTAAGGCCAAGCTGCTCCGGATTAACGTCCATATCACCGGCTGTCCAGGTAGGAATTTCTTTGCGGTTAGCTTTCATGGTTCCTTTAACTGTCGGGAGTCTTGGTTCGTTAATGGATTTCAGCACCGTAAGCAAAACCGGAGTCTGGGTTGCAATGATTTCATAGCCTTCTTCGTGTTCCCGCTCAACTTTGACAGTGCGGCCTTCCACTTCGATTTTGGAAACACAAGTTACCTGGGTCAAACCAAGATGTTCGGCAATCTCAGGCCCTACCTGGGCAGTATCGCCGTCAATCGCCTGTTTGCCGCAGATAATCATGTCTATGTGTCCCAGTTTTTTTATGGCGCAGGCCAGGGTATAGCTAGTGGCCAAAGTATCCGCGCCGCCAAAAGCTCTGTCACTAATTAACAAGGCTTCATCAGCACCCATTGCCAGGCATTCTTTAAGAGCAGCTTTAGCCTGGGGCGGCCCCATGGTAATAACAGTGACCTTGCCGCCATGCTTCTCTTTTAATTGCAAAGCCGCTTCTACCGCATTTTTATCAAAGGGGTTAACAATGCTTGGTATCCCTTGACGGATAAGCGTATTGGTAACCGGATCAATTTTTACTTCGGTGGTGTCAGGCACTTGCTTGACACAAACAACAATTTCCATTGGATAAACCCTCCTATTTCTTACCGCAACAAACTGCCGGAAATAACCATGCGTTGCACTTGATTGGTACCTTCATAGATTTGCGTAATCTTCGCATCGCGCATGAGCCGTTCTACCGGATATTCCCGGCTGTAACCATAGCCGCCAAAAATCTGCACTGCATCGGTTGCAACCGCCATAGCCGCATCGGAAGCATACATTTTTGCCATAGCAGCTTCCTGTGAATAAGGCAAGCCTTGATCTTTCAGGTAAGCGGCACGGTAAACCAGCAGACGGGCAGCATCTACTTTTGTTGCCATATCGGCCAGCATGAAACCAATGGCCTGGTTGCTGGCAATAGGCTTGCCGAATTGTACGCGTTCCTTAGCATATTTCACAGCATACTCCAGAGCTGCTTGTGCGATTCCCAGCGCCTGGGCTGCAACGCCAATGCGTCCGCCGTCAAGGGTAGCCATCGCAATTTTAAAGCCTTGTCCCTCTTGACCCAGCATATTTTCCGTAGGCACTTTTACGTCCTGGAAAATCAACTCATTTGTTAGAGAAGAATGTATGCCCATTTTATGTTCCTTTTTACCGAAAGTGAATCCGGGCATGCCTTTTTCCAGGATAAATGCCGTAATCCCTTTTACGCCTTTTGCTTTGTCCGTCATAGCAAAAACAATGTAAATCTCTGCTTCACCGGCATTAGTAATAAATATCTTACTGCCGTTCAAAATATAATTGTCGCCATCCAATACGGCCACAGTCTGCTGCGAAGCCGCATCGGTTCCCGCATTAGGTTCTGTTAAACCAAAAGCACCTTGTTTTGCGCCTTCTGCCAAGGGAACAAGGTATTTCTGTTTTTGATCCTCTGTGCCGAAATTAAAGATTGGCCAGGCGCATAGCGAAACAGTGGCCGATAAAGTAATGCCGACCCCGGCATCAACTCTGGATAATTCTTCTACGGCTAAGATGTAGCTTAACACGTCGGCATCGGCGCCACCGTATTGTTCCGGAAAACAAATACCCGCAAAACCCATTTCTCCCATTGCGTCAGCAATCTCCCGGGAAAATTCCTCTTTCTCATCACGTTCAGCCGCTCCTGGCGCTACTTCCTTTTCAGCAAAATCGCGGACTAACTTTTGCATAATTTTTTGTTCCTCTGTAAGTTGGAACTGCATAGAACTCCATCTCCTTTGTAAATAATTTATGAGCATACTTAACATGCTATTGCAAAAATTATGCCAATGAAAACTCAGCAATTAAATGTTAAGTAAAATCACCCTTTAGGGATATTGATGAAAATATTCATCACCAAAACAAGATTTTCCTGAAATATAACATTTTTCACTGATGAAAATTATCAGCTATATGATGCAAAACATCATCAGTTTTGAGCTTATACCTTAAATTGTTCTACTGCTTTTTGTAATTCTTCTGCCATTCGTGCCAATGCCTGGCTGGAAGCGGCAATTTCCTCCATCGAGGCCGATTGTTCCTGCGTGGCAGCCGAAACACTTTGTGTTTGACCTAATGTATTTTTACTAATTTTTTCAATATCTTGTACAGAAAAAACCAGTTCCCGGCTGCCTTGTTCCATTTGCTCGACATCCGCAGTAATTCCATCGGCTTGTATGGATACCTGCTCAATAAGCCTGACAATCTCCTTAAACGCCTGGCCTGCGGAATGAACAACCTCAGTTCCTACTTTGACCTCGCGGGTACCTGCATCCATAGAAGCAATGGCTTGAGCGGTATCTTCCTGAATTTCTCCAATTAATTGCGCGATTTGCTTAGCAGCATTTTGAGATTGCTCTGCCAATTTTCTTACCTCTTCGGCAACTACAGCAAACCCTCTTCCTTGCTCACCGGCGCGAGCCGCCTCAATAGCAGCATTAAGTGCCAATAGATTGGTCTGCCCGGCGATACCGGAAATAGCATCAACAATTTGTCCGATTTCTGTGGAGCGCGTCCCTAATTTAGCGACTACCTGCGCGGCATTATCTACAGCAATTTCTATTTGTTTCATTTGAGTTACCGTTATATGTACCGCCTTGTCACCTTCCTGGGCAGCACTGGTTGCCTGATTGGCAACCGTAACGACACTGCCAGCACTGCCGGTCGCATGCTGTATACTTGCCACCATCGCTGCAACCGCGTCATTGGCCTTATTCACGGTTCTAGCCTGAATCTCCGCCCCTTGCGCTACCTCATTAATAACCCCGGCGACCTGGGTAGCCGCTTGCGCAGATTGTTCAGCACTTGAAGTTAGCTGCTCTGAGGATGAGGCCACCTGCAATGACGAATTCCGAATATGTCCAATCAAGTTTTGAATATTTACTGTCATTGTCCGGAAAGAGTCAGCTAAATTGCCAATTTCATTTTTTTCCTGAACAGCAATCACAGTAGTGCAATCTCCCTGTGCAATTTTCTCTGCAACACCTTGCAATTGCTCTAAAGGTTGTACAATACGCCGCGTTACTAATGCAACAATAAAGGCTGCCAGCACTACCAAAGCAGCGGCCGAACCAGTTGACCACATGCCTATAGAAAGCAACGGTCCTTTAAATTCGTCGGTAAATGCTGTGGAAATAATAGCCCACTTCACACCAGGCAAAGCCGAATAGGCAACATATTCGTCCCGGTTATTTTCTGTAATAGCTTGAATTCCGGCTTCCTCATTCTGGATTTTTTTGATAATGCCCGCAAGTGCACTGCCTTCATCCTGGAGGGCATTATATTTTAAAATCTTATTTTCATCCTTATCTGCCACAACGGTACCGTCAAACTGATATAAGGTCGCATAGCCTGTCTGACCAATTTGGATGGATTTCACTACCTGAATCAATTCGTCGATCTTGACATTACCACCTAATATACCGACTAATTGACCATTGTTCATGATTGGAACTGCCACTACGATAGCCATTTTCCCATCGGCCTTCCCAATTAACGGATCGGAGATGACCGTTTTGCCGGTTGCCAGCAGCTCTTTGAAATAACTCCGTTCACTAATGCTGCCGGAGGTTCCGGCAGGAGAATACCAGACTCCCTGAGGATCTGATACCCAAAAGCTGCTATATAACGTCATACGTTTGCTTTCCGTTAACAAGTATGAAATAATCGCTGACCGATCACCGCTTACTAATATTGGTGAATTTGCTATGGCCTCCATTTCTGCTTTGCGTATCTGCAGCCAATAGCTAATCTCATTTGCCGCGACTTTTGTTGTATCTGTCAGGTTCTGCTCCACGCTTTGAATAATTACATCATGTGTTTTGGTATAATTGACAACAGTTAAGATTCCTGATGTTATTACCAGTACAATAATGGTTAATAACACAAAAATGAATCGAATACTTCTCACATTCTTTTCCCCTTTGATTATTGAATTTAATCGGGGCTGAGCTTGGGGATAGCTGCTATATTTGCTCATATTGTTTAACAATTTCTAATAACTTAATTCTTCAGTCTGCAGTCGGACTGCAGACTGAAGTCACTACTTGTCTTTAAAATTCCATCTTTTTATCTTTATGAAGCCATTCCAGCAGAATGGTCTCACGATTTTTTTTAATTTTGGCCAATGCCTCAGGAGTCCAGGTATAGAAGCCTTCTCCGGTTTTGGCACCCAGCTTGCCTTGCTCCACAGCGGCTTTGAGCAGCGGCGAAATCTTTGTGTCATTGCATAGATCTTCCAGAAGGTAACCGGAGATGTTGTAGAAGATGTCTAACCCGCCCAAATCAGTGCTTTCTAATGGCCCTGTCGTAGATAAACGCCTTCCCAGGCTATACTTCATAGTGGTGTCAACCGCTTCTTTACTGGCAATACCTGACTCTACTATATATAAAGCTTCACGCAGCAAGGCAAGCTGCAGGCGGTTGCCGATAAATCCCAGCGCCTCACGGTTTAAAGCGACCGGCTTCTTCCCGATCTTCTCCATCAACTGCCAGGTTACATCCACAGTTTCCTGAGAGGTATGCTTACCTGGCACCACTTCAACCAACGGAACAATATGCGGCGGGTTCCAGAAGTGGGCAACCACAAATTTATCCTTACGGCCAATTGCCTCTGCAATCTTGGTCGGACTTAAGCCAGATGTATTTGTGGCAAAAATAGTATGGGGCCGGCATATTTTGTCGAGCTTGGTAAATACCTCCTGCTTAATTGGCAATTCCTCGGCAATAGATTCAATAACAAAATCCGCATCGGCTGCTGCTTCCTCAAGGGTGGTAACCCCTTTAATCCGTGCATTAATTGCCGGAATATCAGCTGCTTTTACCAGGCCGTTTTCCTGATAAGTTGCCAGAGCGGCTTTCACTCCCGCAAAACCTCTGTCAACACTCTTGTCAGAACGTCCATACATTTTCACATGATATCCTGCCATCGCAAACATTACGGCTGTTCCAAACCCCATGGTCCCGGTTCCCAAGTTGCATATAGTTTTAATGCCTTCGACTTTCATCCAAATTACCTCCTATTTGTTTACTAGTGCTTATAACCTATTTTTGCAGAACTCATGCCAATGCACAACATTTCTTTATCCGGTTAGTGCTAACCAGATAAAGAAATGTGCATTATTTAGAACAGCAAGCGTTTGTCCGGTAATTACAGAAAATGCAGTCCAATGAGGAAGATTGGCAACGTCCAAATTAAAGCGGTAACACAATAGCCCATAATGTCACGCACGCCTAAGCCGGCAATAGCCAGGGCAGGCAGAGCCCAGAACGGCTGTGCCATATTCATCCATTCCTCCCCATAAGCAATGGCCATAGCCGCCTTCCCCAGATCAGCTCCAAGGGCCTGAGCAGCCGGCATGACAAATGGTCCTTGAACAACCCAGTGACCGCCGCCGGACGGAACTGCCAGGTTAACCAGACCTGAGCTGAAGAAGGTCAGCACCGCAAAAGTATCTTTGGTAGATATATTGACAAACCAGTTGGTAATAATGCCGCCCAGGCCGGAATGCTCCATCATGACCTGAATGGCGGCATACAGGGGAAACTGAACCAAAATACCGGCAGTGCCACGGGCGGCATTCACCACGGCCCGCATATAGGACATTGGCGTTTTATGCAATAGAATACCGGCGGTGAAAAAAATCAAATTTACGGTATTAACGTTAATATTAAATCCATTCTTGACAAAATACATTACAAGGTACACACATCCGAGGGCACCGACCAGTATCGCCAGAAAGGTGCTTTCCTCAACTCTTTCAGCCCAGGAAGCGTTTGGTCCCAAAACTTTCGACGTGGGCGGCTCTTCTGCCAGCAGGCTGGGATCTACGGCAACCACGTCCTCAGGTTTTGGCAGCATCGACTTGCACAGGAAAGGAACTACTACGATAAGGGCCAGGGTGATAAAAATATTGTACGGGGTAAATATCGTCTGGCTAATGGGAATAAGGCCAATTGTCGCCTCCATCGGATTGCCTTTGGTGGCGGCAACCAGCGGTACGGAGCCGGACATACCGCCATGCCAGGTAATAAAGCCAATATAGGCACTGGCAATAAGCAGACGGTAGTCGGACCCCGCAACCCTGCGGGCTACCTCACGGGCAAATAGCGCGCCGACAACCAGGCCAAACCCCCAGTTAATAGCACTGCACACTGCCGACATAAAGGCCACCAGCATAACGCCCTGAGCCGGAGTAGCGGCAACGCCGGCAAGATTTCTCATGCCCCGGCGCAATAGCGGCGAGCTTGCCAGCGCGTGTCCGGTTACGAGCACCATGGCCATTTGCATAGAAAATGCAAGTAAGTTCCAGAAACCGTCGCCCCACATTTTAACCATTGCCAGGGGACCGTTAGGCGTTATGGCAATACCTAAGACAAATACAATTATCGTCAGGAATATTGCGAAAACAAGCGGGTCAGGCAAATAACGCTGAACCATTAAAGTAAGAAACCGTGAAATTGCTTTGATCATAAATTCTTATCTCCTCCTGTATGTAGTTTGCATATACCGCTGATCTGCCATTATCATTACAACATGGCTCTTTACATGTACGAACGGTTGCACCTCCTCCACGATATGGCTCTGATCAAGCTTCCATTCCTTACTAGTTGCAAGTAGCATGCCAAATACACCGAATACTCGAATTTGTACTAAACATTACATTTTTTGACCAATTATTTACATTAAAAAGCATCCAACTGCGCAAAAGTTTGCGCAGTTGACTACTTCTTGTTCGTATTACGTCCCTGTAACCCACCTCCAAAAAGAAGTGATACCACCCGGAATAAACCCGGATAGTATCACTTCTCGCCCGCAGTTCCAGAAAATATTGATATTTTTACTTAATCCTTTGTTGGCAATCTATAATCTAGTCATGGTCTTGATTATCAACTTGCGATTTCTTTCCCAAACCGTGTTCTACTATTTTGTACAGAAGAGCACGGCGGCTTATATCCAGCGCTTGCGCCGTTTTGACCTTATTGCCGTTATGCTGCTTCAGCATATTAGCAATGATTTCCTTTTCTATCCGGCGCATGCTGTCTTTTAAGGTATTTGTACCGTCAAGCGGAACTATCCCTTGCTCATGAGTGGGCAAAAGTCCCGGCAGATCGGGAACATCAATAATTCCCTGCGACAAAATAACGGCACGTTCAAGCACATTTGCCAATTCCCGTACATTACCCGGCCACGAATATTGGCAAAGTAAATTCATTGCTTCAGAAGTAATCAGTGGCACTTCCAAATGAGCTTCAAAGGCAAATCGACGGATAAAATGGTCAATAAACAATGGAATATCCTCCGCACGCTGCCGTAGGGGCGGCACATGTATGGGTACGACTTTTAACCGGTAATAAAGATCGTCCCGGAACTCTCCCTTGCGAATCGACTCCTCCAAATTACGGTTGGTGGCGGCAATAATTCTTACATCCACTTTAATGGTCTCGGTACCTCCGACCCTGTCAAACTCCTTTTCTTGCAGAACACGCAGCAGTTTCACTTGTATGAGGGGCGGCAATTCCCCGACTTCATCCAAAAAAATAGTACCTTTGTTGGCACGTTCAAAGCGGCCGGGTTTTCTGGCCGTAGCTCCGGTAAAAGCTCCTTTTTCGTAACCAAATAACTCGCTTTCTACCAGGCCCTCCGGCAACGCCCCACAATTCACCTTGATAAAGGGGCCATCCCGCTGCACGCTGTTATTGTGAATGGTCTTAGCAATCAGTTCCTTCCCGCTGCCACTCTCCCCGGTAATTAAAACAGTAGCATTTGTCTGAGCAACACGTCCTACAATTTTATAAACATTCTGCATTAAGGCACTTTTCCCAATAATATTGTTGAGGTGATATGTATTGAGATGGTCTTCCTTTAAAACCGTTTCTTCATCTCTCATGCGTCGCATTTGCAGCGCCCGGGCTAATACGTTACGGATTTCATCAACGTTTGAGGGTTTAACCAAATAATCAAAGGCTCCCATCTTCATGGCTTCAATGGCGGTATCAATAGTTCCGTACGCAGTCATGAGGATAACCGGTATTTCAGAATACTCCTGATGGATTATCTTAAACGCCTCTAAGCCATCCATAACAGGCATTTTTATATCCATAATAATAACAGAAGGCATATTAAGCTTTGTCATTTCCAGAGCCTTCAACCCGTTTTCCGCCAGGTAAGCCTGATATCCGGCTTTCGTCGCAATATCGAAAATCAACCGGCGAACAGTAAGTTTATCATCCACTATCAATACAGAATTATGAATCGGCGCTTCTGACATCTTTTCACCCCTTTACTGCTGGAAAAATCAGCATAAACGTACTTCCCTGATTTGCTTTGGATTCAACTAAGATAACTCCGTTCCAGCTTAGCATCAGATGATTGGCAACCGCTAAACCAAGTCCGGTTCCGTTTACCTTTGTAGTGAAAAAAGGATCAAACATCTTTTTGATAGTCCCGGGCTCAATCCCCGGTCCTGTATCGGTGACGCTTACGCGAACTTTGCCGGCAACTTCTTCATAACCGGAAGAAATAGTAATCGTCCCCTTCTTGTCCATTGCCTGAATCGCATTAATTAAAATATTTAAAAATACTTGCTTTAATTGCTCTTCATTGGCCATAACATCAGGCAAAAGCGGTGCCAGTTGATGCTTAAACACCACCTCTGTTCCGTGGGCCCTGATTTCAGCCAATACCAGTGTATTTTTCAACACCTCGTTAACATTTGTGCGGGTCACCAAATCCAATGTCGGCCGGGAAAAACCTAATAACTTTTCCGTCAGGTAATTCATCCGGTCTACCTCATGGATGATAATGTCGTTATATTCCTGCCGCTCACTAAGCGTGATATCTTCATTTTGCAATTGCGAAAATCCTTTAATGGCCATTAACGGATTACGAATTTCATGAGCCAGACCGGCAGCCATCTCACCAATTACAGCCAGGCGGTCCGCTCGCTGTACCTGTTCTTCCAGTATCTTTTTTTCTTCTAAGCCATGAGCCATATCATTGATAGCCATAGCAATTTCACCAATTTCGCCGCTGGGCGGTACTATTTTGTATGATAAGTCTTCTTTAATATTTATAAGTCCTTTTTTAATGCGTTTTATATCCCGCATTAGATGAATTAACAAAAATATGATACCGGTAATGCCCACAATTAAGCTAACAGCCATCGCCCAGTAAATATGTTTCGTTATAGCATGAACCTGGGTTTCAACATTTTCCGTCAATTCATTGGCCCAAACGTAACCGATAATTGTATTATTGCGAATAACCGGAACCATGGCATTCATAATTGGCCCCCTGACTAAGTCTCCCTCCTGTACCCGAGGTATCCCGGTAGTCATAACGATCCGGCCTTCATGAGTATCACTAATTGGCAAACCCACTTTATTGTCATATATATCACTCGGCCCGTACGTAATAATTGCCTCTAACTCCCGGCAGTAATAGCCAACCCCAATTCCGGGATAAGCACGCGCTACGTCATTTGTATAAGCTCGCAGTTCTTGGTTAAGTATTGCAATCTGGGTAGCCTTGTCAGCAGCCTGCGCGCCATTTTTTCGCAATATATCGTCATAAGTGCCGGTAAGATAATAATCCAGCATCTTCGCCGCGCCAAACAACTTCTGCTGTTTCTCCTCCATCATACCTTCTGTCACCGTATTAACAATATAGCAACTAGACAAGAGAACAGGCAGCCCGGCCACAATAATTACTAGTATAAGCAGCCAGCTCTTAAGACTTTTAGGAATCATCCAATAACCTCCTGTGTATTCGTACAATGTCACTTTAATAATCACAGTCGCAAGTTTCGTGCCATGTTTTAATTTCAATATACTGTCAAATTACCTATTATTTTATCAAAAAATAGCGCATTCTGCTTGATGTTACTAACATGTAAAATAATTTAAGCCATGAAATGAGCAAAAAAAAGTCGTAGTTGCGCAAAAAATTGCGCAACTACGACTTTTTTTGCCCGCATTTATTATAACCATATATATCCGTCTAGATTGTATCTGTCACAAACTTACCTTTCATTTTGAAGTTTGGCACAATTTTTGCATTAACTCTTTGTGTGGATAAAAAGACAATACAATCAAGGAGTGAAGAGCTTGGCCAAAGTAATCACAGCCGATGAAGCTGTAAAACTCATAAAAGATGGAGACATGGTGGCCACAACCGGCTTTGTCGGCAGCGGACATCCTGAAGCTCTAACAGCGGCTCTGGAAAAACGCTTTCTCAAAGAAAAAACGCCCCGCAATCTTGGATTAATCTTTTGTGCCGGACAGGGGGATGGCAAGGATCGAGGGTTAAACCACTTAGCCCATGCCGGTCTGGTAAAACGGGTAATTGGCGGCCACTGGAACTTAGCACCCAAATTAGGCCAATTGGCGGTTGATAGCCAAATTGAGGCCTACAATTTCCCCCAAGGAACACTGACACATTGGTTCAGAGAAATGGCGGGACACAAGCCCGGTGTTATTACCAAGGTTGGTCTTAATACTTTTGTAGACCCTCGCATTGAGGGTGGCAAGATCAGCAGTATCACTACCCAGGATCTGGTCGAAGTCATTCAATTAGGCGGCGAAGAATGGTTATGGTATAAACCCTTTCCTGTAAATGTTGCATTAATACGCGGTACGAGCGCTGATGAAAAAGGCAACCTTTCGATCGAACGCGAAGCTGTTTCCCCGGAATCCTTATCCATTGCCCAGGCAGTAAAAAGCAGCGGCGGCATAGTAATTGCCCAGGTTGAAAGAATCGTAGCCAACGGAACGATACATCCGATGATGGTCAAGGTACCTTCTATTAGTGTAGACTACATCGTTGTCGCCAGTCCGGACGAACATATGCAGACATTTGTCCAGCAGTATAATCCGGCTTACTCCGGTGAAACCCGTATTCCCTTATCATCATTGCCGGCTCTGCCACTCAACGAGCGTAAAATTATTGCCAGAAGAGCAGCCATGGAATTAATCCCTAACGCCAGGGTGAATTTGGGAATTGGGATGCCGGAGGGCGTTGCCATGGTTGCTGCCGAGGAGGGTATTAGCAATACTATGACCTTAACGGTCGAGGCCGGCCCTATCGGCGGCGTTCCTGCCGGCGGATTGGAATTTGGTGCGGCTGCCAATGCCGAAGCCATTCTTGATCAACCCTATCAATTTGACTTTTATGATGGCGGCGGACTTGATATCGCGTTTCTGGGTCTTGCCGAAACCGATGAACAGGGCAATATCAATGTGAGCAAATTCAAAGGCCGCGTTGCCGGCTGCGGCGGGTTTATTAATATCACCCAAAACTCTAAGAAAGTAGTTTTCTGCGGAACCTTTACCGCCGGCGGGCTAAAAGTCCAGGTTGACACTAATAAGCTTTCTATCGTAAATGAAGGCAGAGCCAAAAAATTCTTAAAAAAAGTAGAGCAAATTACTTTCAGCGGCGATTATGCCAGAAAAACCAGACAAACAGTCAGGTATATCACAGAGAGAGCTGTTTTTGAGTTACAAGCGGCAGGCATGACAATTACCGAAATAGCACCCGGTATAGATTTAGAAAAAGATGTGCTGGCTTATATGGATTTTAAACCTATCATCTCTCCTAGCCTAAAAATTATGGACAAGCGTATTTTCCGGGATGAACCAATGAATTTGAAAATTGATTAACAAGTAAACTCATAGAGGTGGTAATACATATGACTAATATCGTAATCGTAAGTGCAGTCCGGACAGCGCTTGGCAGCTTCAACGGTTCTCTGGCTCCCGTATCTGCAGTTAAGCTTGGCAGTACCGTTATCAGTGAAGCAATTAACCGCGCCGGCATCGAAAAATTTTCAGTTGACGAGGTTGTCTTTGGCAATGTTCTGCAGGCCGGTTTGGGTCAAAACCCAGCCCGTCAGTGTGCGGTAGGCGCCGGCATACCTGTTGAGGTTCCAGCCTACACAGTAAACCTGGTCTGCGGTTCAGGAATGAAGACTGTGGCCTTGGCTGCCCAGAGTATTGCCAGCGGAGCCGCCGACATAGTGGTAGCCGGCGGTACGGAGAGCATGAGTAATGCCCCCTTTGTTTTGAATAAGGCTCGCTGGGGCTATCGTATGGGCAACGGTACCGTAACCGACGTCATGATAAATGACGGACTGTGGGATGCATTTAACAACTATCACATGGGTATTACCGCCGAAAATATTGCCGAAAAATATGGAATCACCCGTGAAGAACAGGATCAAGCGGCCTACGAATCGCAAACCAAAGCAATCAAGGCTATACAATCAGGCGCTTTTAAAAATGAAATTTGTCCTGTCACCATTCCCAGTAAAAAGGGAGACATAGTTTTTGCTGTGGACGAATTCCCGCGCGCCGGCACTACCTCCGAGAGTCTGGCAAAATTAAAACCCGCCTTCAAAAAAGACGGCACCGTCACTGCCGGCAATGCTTCAGGAATCAATGACGGTGCCGCAGCCCTTGTCCTTATGTCCGAAGCCAAAGCAAAAGAGCTGGGCATTAAACCGTTAGCCCGCATCATCGCCACTGCCACCGCCGGTGTTGATCCGAGCATAATGGGAATTGGCCCGGTTCCGGCATCCATTAAAGCCCTGAAGCAGGCCGGTCTTTCCGTTGATGATATTGATCTTTTCGAAGCAAACGAAGCGTTTGCTGCTCAGTTTATTGCCGCCGGCCGGGACCTCAAGCTGCCAAAAGAAAAGGTAAATGTAAACGGTGGCGCCATCGCGTTGGGACATCCAATAGGTGCAAGCGGCGCCCGTATTCTTGTAACCCTTTTACATGCACTGGAACAAAGAAAGCTGCACCGCGGTTTAGCTACACTCTGCATTGGCGGCGGCATGGGCATTGCCACCATTATCGAAAGATACGCCTACTAATCAATACACGTCATATAACTTATCAGGAGGGTCTTTGATGAATATCAAAAAGGTTTTAATTATCGGAGCCGGCCAAATGGGCAGCGGTATTGCCCAAGTTATGGCCCAAAGCGGCTTAACCGTTATCATTCGTGATATTAAAGAGGAATTTGTGCAAAAAGGGCTTGAGGGTATTGCCAAAAATTTGGCCAGAGCCGTGGAAAAAGGTAAACTGACTGCTGCTGACAAAGCTGATATTATGGGACGCATTTCCGGCGCAGTTGAACTTACTTCTGCAGTATGCAATGTTGACCTGGTAATTGAAGCAGCTGTTGAAAATATGAATATCAAAAAGAGTATCTTTGAACAATTGGACGAATTGACTCCGGCACATACTATTTTGGCAACTAATTCTTCTTCTTTGTCAATCACGGCAATCGGTGCCTTTACCAGACGCCCGTCCCAGGTTATTGGCATGCATTTCTTTAATCCCGCTCCTGTTATGAAGCTTGTTGAAGTCATTAACGGCCTGGCAACAAGTGAGGACTCTTTCAAGAGTGTAAAAGAACTTGCGCTAAAATTAGGAAAAAGTCCGGTAAAAGTATTTGATGCACCCGGCTTTGTCGGCAACCGCATCATGATTCCGATGATCAATGAGGCTATCTTCACGCTGGCAGAAGGTGTCGCCACCGCAGAAGATATCGATACTGTTGCCAAACTTGGCTTTAACCATGTCATTGGGCCCCTTGCTCTTTCCGACCTTATCGGCAATGATACTGTCCTCTATATTATGGAAGTGCTGTATAAGGAATACGGTGACCAAAAATACCGTCCTTGCCCGCTGCTTAAGAAGATGGTGGAAGCCGGATATCTGGGACGTAAAACCGGCAAAGGCTTTTATGATTATAATACCTAGAAGGATTTATTCCGCACTTCTATCGGTTTAGTTAGAATACTTGCAATTACGGTATATGTAAAATTATATGTCAAAAAAGGGGCTGTCGCAGTAACCCAGCCCCTTTTATTTCCACCCCCAAAGAGGCGGACTAACCGCCTCTTTTATGTTGTCACATGCTAAGAGGAAAAAGACATAAGAAAAACCGCCCCCAAAGGACGGTTATGGTATAATATGTAAAGGACGGGATTACGGCCCGTCCTAAACTGAATACGGGAGGTGATTTCATGTGGATTTCTCCACAGGTGATTGTCTGGTTGATTATTGCGCTAACAATAATCGCACTTAAACCGGATAAAATCACTGTCTGGTTCCGCTAACCTCCGGTATCCATCGAACGTCCCTGCGCCAACAGGGGCGTTCATTTAGTTTCTATGCTTATTATACCCTATTTATACATATTTTAAAATGGTTTATTATTATTTTAAATACCCCACCTTTCTAAACGCCCAAAAATCCGGGTTTTTCAGTAGCTTCCTAGCGGGTGAGTTTTCTGAACTTCAGTCGATGCGGCTGATCGGCTTCTTTGCCAAGGCGTTTTTTGCGTTCGGCTTCGTAGTCCGAATAGTTACCCTCAAAGAAGGTCACGACGGAGTCACCCTCAAAAGCCATGATGTGACTCGCGATGCGATCAAGGAACCAGCGGTCGTGGCTGATGACCAACACGCAACCGGCAAAGTTTTCCAGTGCGTCTTCCAGGGCACGCATGGTGTTCACGTCCAGGTCGTTGGTGGGTTCGTCAAGGAGGATTACGTTGGCCCCGGTTTTCAGCATCTTGGCCAGATGAACGCGGTTGCGTTCACCGCCGGATAGCACGTCCACTTTCTTTTGCTGGTCCTGTCCCATGATGTTGAAGCGCGCGCAGTAAGCCCGAGAGTTAATCTCGCGGTTGCCTAGCTTGATAGTGTCGTAGCCGTCGCTGATAACTTCGTAGACGGTTTTTTCGGGCTCAAGGGAGTCGCGGTTCTGGTCCACGTAAGCCAAACTAACGGTTTCGCCGACTTTCAGGGTACCACTGTCGGGCTTTTCCTGTCCGGTGATCATCTTAAAGAGAGTGGTTTTACCGGCTCCGTTTGGGCCGATGATACCGACGATGGCTCCAGCCGGAATCATGAAACTCATGTTTTCCACGAGCACCTTGTCGCCCATGGCTTTGCTGACATTGTCGGCTTCAATGACGATCTTACCTAAGCGCGGTCCCGGTGGAATGTATATTTCCAAATCCTTACCCAAGCGCTCAGACTCATGTGAAAGCATGGCTTCATAAGCGTTGATCCTGGCCTTGCTCTTGGCGTGACGTCCTTTGGGAGCCATGCGGATCCACTCAAGTTCGCGGGCCAGGGTCTTCTGCCGTTCGTCTTCGCTTTTTTCTTCGTTGGCCAGACGTTGTTGCTTTTGTTCCAGCCAGGAAGAGTAGTTGCCCTTCCAGGGAATGCCGCGACCGCGATCAAGTTCAAGAATCCATCCAGCCACGTTGTCAAGGAAGTAACGGTCATGGGTTACGGCAATTACAGTACCGGGGAAAGTTTTCAAAAAATGTTCCAACCAGGATACCGATTCAGCGTCCAGGTGGTTGGTTGGTTCGTCCAGAAGCAGGATGTCCGGGCTTTTCAGCAGCAGGCGGCACAAGGCCACACGGCGGCGTTCACCGCCCGAAATCACCGAAACCGATGAGTCGGGCGGAGGGCAGCGCAAGGCGTCCATGGCCATTTCAAGCTTGGAGTCCAGATCCCAGACGCCCTTGATGTCCATAAGTTCCTGCACTTCACCCTGGCGGGTGATAAGCGCGTCCATTTCGTCCGGTTCCATGGGCTCGGAAAATTTGGCGTTGATGGCTTCGTACTCATCACGAATCTGAACCAGTTCTTGTACGCCTTCTTCCACCACCTCGCGCACGGTGCGGGTTTCATCCACCAACGGCTCCTGTGGGAGGTAACCGATGGTGTAGCCGGGGGCGATAACGGTCTTACCGTCAAAACTCTGATCTTCTCCGGCCAGTATTTTGAGGAGCGAACTTTTGCCGGATCCGTTCAGACCCAGGACACCGATTTTCGCTCCGTAAAAGTAAGAGAGCGAAATGTCCTTGAGGACTTCTTTCTGCCCGTGTTTTTTAGATACACGGATCATGGAATAAATAATTTTGTCTATTTCCTGACTCATATACTCACCTCTTAAAAATTTTTAGTTAAAAGTAATAATAAATTTCTTGATAATACTATCAAATTTACGGGCAAATAAAAACTAATTCTTCATAGCAAATAAAAACAAGTGCAATTGTCTACATATAATTATAGCACATCCCGTCATCGCAACACACTCAACATGTGTTTTGATAGAAACGTGATACAGATTGGCGAAAGTAGGGTTTTGCGGGAAAGTTATACCCCTAGAGTAACAGGAGGTATAAGCAAAAATCAACTAATTGCGTTTTCATGGCCTAAGGCACCCATATGTCAAGTACACACTGAAAAAATATTTATGTTCTTCAACTGCTAGATACATTCTCCTTTTTATTCTCTTTTAAATAAGTATAATTATAATAGAGCTATTTGTTGTTCAAATACAGTGTTTTGCATGAGTTTAGGCCTGTGCAGTAAATCAGTGAAATAGTATATCACGCAGATAAATAGGAATCTAGCGAGGGTTGAGAATGAAAGATGTTTTTTTGATTGGCGGTACAATGGGCGTAGGGAAAACAGCTACTTGCCAAATTTTGAAGAAAAAATTGAACAACAGCATTTTTCTTGATGGGGATTGGTGCTGGGACATGTACCCATTTCAAGTTACCGAAGAAACAAAACAAATGGTCATGGAGAATATTTGCTTTCTTTTGAATAATTTTATCAAGTGCTCTATTTATGAACATATTGTATTTTGCTGGGTTATGCATGAACAAAGCATTATTGACGACATTCTTTCACATCTTGATACGGCGAATTGCCGTGTTCATCTTATATCCTTAGTCTGCGATAAACAGTCGCTACAAGCCCGACTGAGCAAGGATGTAGATTCCGGTATCCGAGCGGAAGATATAGTTTGTAGAAGCATAGAACGCATCGCTCTTTATGAAAAACTGGACACATATAAGCTTGATGTATCGAAAATCACACCGGAGCAAACAGCCGAATTTATTATTCAGAATTGTTGAATTCCAATATGCAAACAAGCACCACGAAGGAGGACTAAAAAATGGAAAACTGGTTTACGCTTGATCAAATTGATATATATACTCACATAATCAGTGAATACCGCCATTGGGAGGAAACACATTGCTACCTGCTTGAAGGTAACGAGCGGTGTTTGCTCATCGATACAGGGCTAGGCATCTGCAATATTTCCGAAGAAGTGAAAAAACTGACGGACAAGCCGGTAATTGCCGCGGCAACACATATCCATTGGGATCACATCGGCGGGCATGAATACTACCCAGATTTCTATGCTCATGAAGCAGAATTAAACTGGCTGTGTGGTGAGTTCCCACTGACGATGGATACCATCCGGGGTATGGTGATCGACCGGTGCGATTTACCGGAGGGCTATGATGTCAACACTTATAAGTTTTTTCAGGGAATGCCGACGCGGGTGCTGAAAGACGGTGACACCATTGATCTGGGTGGGCGCGTAATCACGGCGCTGCATACACCGGGGCACTCTCCGGGGCATCTATGCTTTTGGGAACCGCAACATGGATACTTATTCACCGGTGATCTTGTCTATAAAGACACACTGTTTGCATATTACCCTTCCACCGATCCGCAGGAATATCTCACGTCACTTGAAAAGGTTTCTGCTCTACCCGTAAAAAATGTGTTCCCCGCACATCACAGCCTAGACATTCAGCCCGAAATTTTGATCCGTATGCGGAACGCTTTTCGTCAACTGAAAGTTGATGGAAAGCTACATCATGGCAGCGGCACCTTTGATTACGGTGATTGGGCTGTTTGGCTGTAAAGATATAGAGCGTAATATGAATTCAAGATGAAATATAGATAACACAACGGAGGGATGGCAATGCTTGAAAAAATACCAACGAATGAAGAAATGATTATTCTAATCGGAAAACCCTTATTTGATGTATGGACGAAGCTGACCGATTTTATTGAATCAAAATATGATATGGATCGTCTTTGGAACAACGGCGGGAAGAAATGGACCTATGAGTATAAATACCGAAGAGGCGGGAAATCCTTATGCGCTTTGTACGCAAAGGAAAATGTATTCGGCTTTATGATTATTTTCGGCAAGGCGGAGCGGGAAAAAGTTGAAGCAATCCGCAGTGATTTGTCGCCCGAAACACAACGTATTTACGACGAGGCGACCACCTACCATGACGGAAAATGGGTCATGTTTGAATTAACTGATACATCATTGTTTTCAGACATGGAGAAGCTGTTAATGATTAAACGAAAGCCTAATAAAAAATAATGTTTTGGCGATGTTGTGTCATAACAGGCTGTCAAATAATCCATACTTGAGAAGGAGAAAACACCAATGGTACATTTAGTTTATTGCGATAACACCGGCAAAAAGGGCGAGCATGTTTTAGATAAAATCTTATCCGGAACAAAAACAATGATTGTCAGGGGTGCGGCAGGACGTAAAATTCCGCATAGCCGTGTTTTTAAGGGCGAAAGCCTGTACTTTATGGAAAAAGGCACGGCTCTTATTGCGGCAAAAGCCGTTGTGAAATCCGTACAAAATTACGTGAAGCTGACGGAAGATGAAATTGTAAAAACCTTTGATGATCATCAGGACAAGCTGAATTTGACCGATAAACAGCGCACGCGCTGGCATAAAAAATGCCTGTGTCTGGTGGAGTTTGAACAGGTGGAAGCGATTGAGCCTGCGCTGGCATTTGACCATCAGGGCAATATGGACGACTGGCTGATTATCGAAAAAATTGAAGACGTGGTTGTCGGAACCAGCATTCCATATAATTATGAAAAATCGAAGTTTTGATAAAAAATGCGGGTAATTGAATCAGAGCAAGTAAAATCAAGCCGTGTGCTCTCTGCTCCTATATAATAAATGCAGGGCATTCGAAACGGGGTGAACAGACAAATGCACGAGTGGCACAAGCAAATTCAAATCATCGTTGATGAAATAGACGAGTGTATCAGACACTATCACAATGAAGCCCTGACACTGAGGTTTCTTTCCCGCAAGCTGGGTTATTCAGAATTTCATACCACCAGAAAGTTCAAGGAAATATCGGGTATGCAGTTTCGGGATTATCTGCGGCTTAGAAAGCTGACCTTTGCGCTCAAAGAGGTTCGGGATCATGAAAGAAGCCTCTTGGATATTGCTTTTGATTACGGCTTTTCCTCTCACGAGGCTTTTACAAGAGCTTTTAAGGGAACCTATGGGGTAACGCCAAGTGAATACAGGAAAAAGCCTGTGCCTGTGGTTCTTCGTACAAAAATCAACCCTTTCGACCGCTACTTTTTCGGATTTGGAGAGATTGGCATGATAAAATCAACAGAGGATGTTAAAATTTATTTCGTAACCATTCCCGCACACAAGTTTCTGCATATTAAAAACTACGAAAGCAACGGATATTGGGATTTTTGGCAAAAGCAAAGTCAGATTCCGGGGCAGGACTGCGAAACCATCTGCGGCTTGCTGGAAAGCATCAAGGGGAAACTGGATGATGACGGCGGAAGCGATGCAAACAGCGGGAGCGGCCAGCTTATGGCGTATATCAGCGATCCGGAGGGCAGGCTCTGCGATTGGGGTTTTCCACGCACAGAGTGCTATGGTGTGCGCCTTCCTGCTGATTACCGGGGCGAAGTACCGTCGCAAATGCTGATGATTGATATTCCCGAAGCAGAGTATGTCGTTTTTGAACATGGGCCGTTCGATTACGAGCAGGAAAACCGTAGCGTGGAGGAAAAGATAGAAACTGCCATGTCAGCGTTTGACTTTTCAGGCACAGGGTATTGCTTTGATACAACGCCTAGCAGAATCATTTATATGTATCATGATCCGGAGCGATTTTTTAAATATATTCGGCCGGTACGGAAGTAAGTTGATACGACTGCCTATCCACTATCGTTTCTGACGGGAAACCAAATTGGCATATCCCTTAAAAATCCCAAGCGAGCAGGCTATATTTCACGATTTATTATATCGGAGAAATATAGCCTGCTCAATGTCTTGATATATTCAATTTGTACGTAATATTATGAAATATGGTATTTCTGCGTAGGGGGAGCGTAGGCGCACCCGTATGTGAAGTACACACCGAAAAATAATTTGCTGACAAAAATCTTTTTATCAATAGATGGTATTTTCTTTGGCGGGAGTGTGTAGGAATCGAACCCACCATCGACAGGTTAATGCCGAACGGACAGTTTTGAAGACTGCAGGAGCCACCAGGCCCCATCCACTCCCATATGAACTTTACATATATAATATATCATGAGGCTTCTTATTATTCAAGGTTCACCGTCCGCAAACACAAACCTTTAATGTCCTTATTTGAGAGTACATAGGGTTTTCAGTAAAAAAATGTTACTTGACACTGGCGTATTGCCTCTGCTATAGTGACTACATCAACCAAATAACGTTAGGCAACGAAGCCTTCGCAATTCATTTGCGAAGGCTTTTTCTGTCTACGGTTCCGGACAATGGCGTCCTGAAAGCTGCGGCTTTTAGGGCGCTTTTTGTATTGGAGCCTCACAAGGAGGGATGTTGTTATCCATACATTTGCTTTTATCGTAAAAATATTATTAGATAAGGGAAGGGATGCAAAATGAGAAAACTATGGACTATTTTCAGTGTGTGCCTCTTAGTAATGCTCACATTCATACCGGCAGCCTTTGCTAATGAAACTGCCGCCGCCCCGGCTACTGTTGATACTGGTGATACGGCCTTCGTTCTTGTATGTGCTGCACTTGTTATGCTTATGACTCCTGGTTTGGCCTTATTCTATGGCGGCATGGTAAGAACTAAAAATGCCTTAAGCACCATCATGCAGAGCTTTTTTGTCATCGGTCTGGTAACTGTGCAATGGACACTCTTTGGCTATTCGTTAGCCTTTGGGCCTGACATCGGCCATTTTATCGGCTCACTGGACTGGATAGGCTTAAACGGTGTTGGTCAGGCGCCAAATGCCGATTATTCCGCCACCATTCCCCATCAGGCCTTTATGATTTTTCAGAGTATGTTTGCGGTTCTCACTGTCGCTTTAATTACCGGCGCTTTTGCCGAACGGATGAAATTCGGCGCTTTTGTCGTATTTGCCTTACTCTGGACTACCTTTGTCTACGACCCGATTGCCCACTGGGTATGGGGTGTAGGTGGCTGGATTCGTGAACTGGGTGTGCTTGACTTTGCGGGTGGTACGGTTGTTCATATCATTTCCGGTGTTTCCGGCCTGGTTATCGCCATGATGATTGGCAAACGCAAAGGATATGGCACTGAGGTTATGATGCCCCATCATCTGCCGATGACGGTAATCGGCGCCTCGCTGCTCTGGTTTGGCTGGTTCGGCTTCAATGCCGGCAGCGCCTTATCTGCCAACGGCCTTGCAGCCAGTGCCTTTGTCGTTACCCATGCAGCCGCAGCGGCTGCCACCGTATCCTGGGTATTGACCGAATGGCTTCAGCATGGAAAGCCGACGATCCTGGGTGCTGCCTCCGGTTGTGTTGCCGGTCTTGTTGCCATCACTCCGGCTGCCGGTTTTGTCAGCCTCATTCCAGCCATCATTATCGGCCTGGGTGCCGGCATTATCTGCTTCCTGGCGGTAGCTGTCCTCAAAACGAGGCTGGGTTATGACGATTCGCTTGATGCCTTTGGCGTGCATGGTATTGGCGGCACCTGGGGGGCTATCGCTACCGGCCTGTTTGCCTCCACGGCAGTTAACCCTGCCGGTGCCGATGGTCTGTTCTACGGCAATCCCGGCCAGCTTGTCAACCAGCTCATCGGTGTTGGCGCCAGCTGGATATTTGCTGCCATTATGACCTTTATTATTCTTAAAGCCATCGGTATGTTCATGCAAGTCCGCGCTAACCCTGAACAGGAAACGCAAGGCCTTGACATCACCGAACATGGCGAACGCGGTTACGCTTACCAGGACTTCATGGCAGGTTCACCGGTTGGTCTTGGCTCTGCGGTAAACGCTGCCACTCAAGAAATCACTGTCAAAAAGACAACGCTGGCATAAGCGGCAGGTACTGTGCGCTTGAGGAAAAGGAGGAAAAATTATGCGACCAATAACCAAAATTGATGTTGTTACCCGTCCGGAAAAGTTGGAAGAACTCAAAGAAGCTCTGAGAAAAATTGGTGTTACCGGTATGACAGTGACGCAAGTCTACGGTTGTGGCCTAACCAAAGGGCATACCGAAGTATACCGGGGACAGGAATACAGTATCAACCTGGTCCCTAAAGTAAAGGTCGAAATTGTCGTCTGTGAAGTCCCGGTAGAACTTGTGCTGGAAGCCGTCAAGGCCGCTTGCCGTACCGGTAAAATTGGCGACGGCAAAATCTTCGTCTACCCGGTTGCCAACGCCGTGCGCATCCGTACCGGTGAGGAAGGCGATATCGCCATTATGGACCCGGCTGACATGCCGAAATAAATTTGTTTCCTAAAAGCTGCGCTATCGACGACAAGGTATATGCAGGATACCCTGCGTCAGATAACAGCGATAAAGAGACCTTGGAATTCAGTGAATTCCAAGGTCTCTTTGCTCATCCCGTTGTGACGGTCTTTTGTCGCTTTCAGGAACATTTATGCTTTTCTTTGCACTTGCTGCAATTTCCATTACATTGGGTTAATAATAGTTTGTAACAGCGCGGGCAGCGTACCTCACCCTGTTCACAGACCATTTTGCATTGCGGGCAAATTTGCTGTTGCATGGCAATCACCTCAATAAGCGGCTACATTACGAACGCCGCCACAATAGCACCGATAATAAAGGCAAATACCCAGGAGCTAAGCCAAATCAAGCCACCCTCTTTGCTGCCGCGTTCTTTAAACATGACAATTACGGTGGCAACACAGGGGACAAATAAAGTAATGGTTACCAGCGACACTAAGGTCTGAGCCGCCGTAAGATCCATATCGCTTAACCCGGCAGCGCCAAAGTCACGGCGGATAAGACCCATGATAAAAGCGGTAGCTGTTTCCCTCGGTAGTTTGAGCATGCCTTCGGTCACAGGAGCCAGCGCTGCCTGGATAGCCTCCAGCAGTCCGGTAACCTGCAAGACGGAAATAATCAGCGCACCCAGCATAAACAGCGGCGATGCTTCCAAAAGAAATGCATAGGATTTGGTAACCGTCTTTTTCAGGACGTTTTCTCCACGCGGCAAACGAATGGGCGGTAAATCAATGAGAAGGTCAGAGGATTGGCCTGGCAATACTTTGTTGAGAATTTTACCTGTTATACCCAATACCAGGAGAATGACACCAACATAAATAGCAATATATTTGCCGCCAATGCCTGCCAGCATCCCGGCAATAACTCCCAACTGGGCCGAGCAGGGTATAGCTAAACCGAGTACGGCGGTAGCAATTGTCCGCTCACGTTTGGTTCCTAAAATCCGGGTAGTAATGGTGGCCATGGTTACACAGCCAAAACCTAAAATCAAGGGAATGATAGCTCGTCCGTTTAAGCCGATGCTGATCATAGCCCGGTCAACCAGGGTGGCCAGACGCGGCAGGTAGCCTGAGTCCTCCATGATGGAAAGCGCAAAATAAAAGCCCACAACCAGTGGCAGCAGCAATCCCAGAATATAAGTTACCGTCATGGTTAAGACGCCGAATTCACCAATCAGGATTATGCCAAGCACCGATTCCTCGCTGACAAATCTCCCTATCAGATCCCGCACCGCCGGTTCATACATCCCCTGCATGACCGTCTCTTCGGTAAAACCGACAATGTCCTGGGCGACAATGACACCAATCAGATAATACATAGCATACAGCACAAGGGCAAAAATGGGGATACCGGTCCAGGGCCGCAGCATATACCGTCCTAATTTAGTACCAAACGTAGTACCTTCTTGTGTCTCTTTTACCACATGATTGACAATATCATTGACCCTATAGCGGCGGGCATGGTAAATTTCTTCCCGCATATCGCCTGCAGGTATGCCGTGACGTTCTGCCACATGGGGATCTCCTTCCAGCACTAACAGTGCTTCGCCCCAGGAGCCAATCCGGTTAAGCATGCCTTGCAGCTTACTTTTCAGTTCAGGTTCTATCAGACCTGTCCGGGCTTCAAAAAGCCGGTTTTTAACCTCATCAAGACCTTTTCCCTTTACCGCTACGGTTGAGATCACCGGCACCCCCAGAAGATGCTCCAGCAAATCAAGATCCACTTTAATCCCCTGGGCAGCAGCCTCGTCCATCATATTGATGGCAACAATAGTAGGGATTCCGGTATCAATGACCTGCAGTGTCAGAAACAGGTCGCGTTCTAAGTGTACCGCATCAACTACATTTAAAATTAAGTCAGCGGAAAGAATAACATCTCTGGCGACAATCTCTTCATCATTAAAGGAAGAAATGCCATACACGCCAGGTGTATCAATTACCACATCCTGTTTGTAACGTCCATGCGAAATATCAACAGTAGTGCCTGGAAAGTTGGATACATCCACATACATGCCGGTTAATGCGTTAAAAAACACTGACTTGCCGACATTTGGGTTACCAACAAGTACAATCTTCCTGGCTCCCTCAGGGATGTCCATATGACTTAAGCTATTATGACAATGACTCATTTTCTCCTCCAATGACTAATAACAACCTCTGCTACAGGCGCTATGTACCGCCTTCTCTATATAACCAAATAACCAAGCTTTTAGGCCGGCTTCACTTCAATATTCTCAGCAAGACGGCGGCCAATGGCGATTTGCTGTTTGCCTCTGCCGACAACAATCGGCCCGGCAGGCAATTTCTCATAACATTCCACTTCAGCGCCCTCTGCAATCCCAAACCGGATAGCCTGTGCTCTGATGGCAGCATCCGGAATAGCAGCAATCAAAAGACGCTGACCGCGTGTAGCTTGAGCAAGTGTCATATATATTCCCCTTCCAATAGCAATAATCATTATCAATATTTAAATAAAAAATTACGCCACCTAACTGGCGATAACTGCTATCTATTTTCAAGCACATTATATGAAAATTAATCATGACTTGTCAAGGAGGAATTACGCACTGCCCAGCTTTAGCAAAACAAACAAGGACCAAACAGAGCGATGCGCTCTTCTGATCCCTATTGCAGCCAATCCCCTATTTTATTGGACGGAAAAAACTTCCGGATACAGTAGTCTGGCCAATTGTTCCACACCGTCGGCCAAACGGAAAGACGGAGTGGACACCAGCTTTTCATCGATAATATAGACCTGGCCCTCACGCACCGCCTTTATTTTGTCAAATCCCGGACGCTGCTTAATCGCCTCCGGCGTTACCCCCGGATTCATCGGACCGCGCTGGGCCAGAAAAACGTCAATTTCCTCAGCCTTCATCAACAGGCGCTCGCTGCCATAGGCAGCTATACTGCCGGAGGTCTTGAGCGGCTGAGCATCGGCAGCCATATTTACGCCTCCGGCCAGCTGCAATACCCTGCCAGGCATACTGTCAGGAGTTATGGTCCGGTATTCTGTAGTGGTTGCCTCAAAATACACCCGCTTTTTAACCTGCGCTTTGGCAGTATGTTCAGCCACGGCGTTTAACCTGGCATGAAAAGCAGCCAATTGTTCACCAGCCTGCTGCTCCCTGCCTGTCAAAACAGCCAGCTTTTTAATATAGCCGTCAAACTCCTCAAACCTCTCCGGATAAAGACAAACCACCTTAATATTGGCTTGCTCTAAGGTTTTGACAAAATCAGGATGGCTTTGCTTGATAAACGGCCGGATAATAACAACATCAGGCTGAGCCGCCAATACCTTTTCCGGGTCGGCGCGGTAATCAAACACCGGCTTGTCCTTGGCTGCCTGCGCAGATTCAGCCGGACTCACACCAATAATTTCGGCTTCAAGACCAAGGGCCAGGAGATTTTCCGTATGGGCCGAGTACAGCGAGATAATGCGTTTGGCCGGAGCCTTAAGCACAATGGTCTGATTGAAATCATCGGTGATTTTTATATTGCCGTCAACAGAACCGGCGGCAGGCTTGGCTGAGCCGCAGCCGGCCAGCGCCACTGCCAGCAGGACTACAGCTACAGCACTTAGCAATTTAGCTTTCATCGGCTTTCTTCTCCCTTACTATATGTCGGAAAGCACGGCAAGACCGGTTTCACCTGCCCTCACAACCCGGATGCGGAATATTTCCTTAATAAGCTCAGGTGTAAGTACGGCAGGTGCCGGACCGTGTGTAATCAGGCTGCCTGAAGCAAGCACAATAGCATCCGAGCAGAAAGCGCTGACTAAGTTCAGGTCATGGATAATGGACACCACTGTCAGCCCTTGCTTGGCACACAGCTCCCGCAGCAAATTCAGGCAGGTAATACTATAATAAATATCCATATTGGAAAAAGACTCATCCAAAAACAAAATCTCCGGCTGTTGGGCCAAGGCTTTGGCAAACAGTACCCGCTGCCGTTCACCGCCGCTAAGTTCGGTAACTAAACGCCCGGCAAAATCCAGTGTGTTCGTGAGCCGCATGGCATTTTCAATAATCGCCAGGTCTTCGTCACTAAGCCCCTGCATCCTGGTCTTAAAGGGAGTACGCGCCATGCCGACAATCTCCAGACAGGTATAAGGAAACCGGATATCCATGTTTTGCGGCACAACAGCAATATGGCGGGCCAGTTCTTCAATCCGGTAAGAACCGATATCCCGCCCTCTCAGGCTTATCCTGCCTGCTGCCGCCGCAAGCTGGCCGGTAATAATGTTAAGCAGGGTTGTTTTGCCTGAACCGTTAGGCCCGACAATGCCGTTGAAGCTGCCCTGCCTGATGTTAAAACTAATATCTTGCAATACCTGTTTGGCAGCATATTTAAAACTTACGTTCTCTACTTTTATCATAAATAACGCTCCTATTGCAGCGTCTTGTTGCGCATCCTGAAAATATAGACAAAGAAAGGACCGCCTAAAAGGGTAGTCAACACCCCTACCGGAATCTCAATATTGCCGACAGAACGGCCAAATGTATCGGCCGTTAGCAGCAGAATACCGCCGGTGAGGCCACTGAGCGGAATAAGCACCTTGTTATCCGAACCGGTCAACATCCTGACCATATGCGGCACAATGAGGCCGACAAAGCCAATAATACCGCTGATAGCCACACATACGGCAGTAATCAGGGCTCCGGCCGCCAAAAGTATCATACGCAGGCGGGAAGCGTTAATGCCCAGACTGCGGGCCTCACGGTCCCCCAGGGATACAACATTGAGATCTTCGGCATAGTAATAGCATACGAAGCAAGCAGCCAGAATAAGCGGCCAGCCATATACGACATGCTCCCAGCTTTTAGCTGCCAGGCTGCCGATCAGCCAGGCAACAATGGCCGATACCTGTTCGCCGGCCAGACTCTTAACCATGCTGATGGCGGCTGACAGAATACTGCTGACAATAATCCCGGCAATAACCAGATTGGCAGATGACACATAGCCGCCTACCCGGGCCATAGACATGACAACAAGCAGGGTGGCCACCGCCCCGCCAAAGGCCAACAGCGTGACAGGCAGGCTACTCTGGGCAAGAATATTAAGATAGATAGCTATACTGGCCCCAAAGGCTGCACCTGTCGATACACCCATGGTATAGGAATCTGCCAGCGGATTCCTGAGCAACGCCTGAAAGACAACACCAGCCACCGCCAAGCCGCCGCCAACAGCAATGGCAGCCAGAATGCGCGGCAGGCGGATATCCCAGATAATGGCCGTGATAGCCCCATTTACGTGGCTATAGCTGTCAGCATTGCCGGTAATTTTTCCATAAATAACAACCGCAGCGTCCTCGATACCGATATCCGCCCGGCCAAAACCTACGGCAGCTAAAGTAAACAGAACCATTACCACCAAAAGCACCATAGCCGCCAGACGGGTTTTGGCCTTCTGGCGGCTCAAGAGCGCGGTTAACGTACTGCTCATGCCAATGCGTGCTTACTCACTTTTGAACGTTTGGTCAGAATGGTTGAGAGGTAATTTACCTTCTGGTTACCGGCAGCCGCCAAATCACGAATAATTTCTTCGCCTTCCAGGCCGCATTTTGAGACCATTACGGCATTTTCTACCATACCGTGCTTATGCAGTTTTTCAACAATTTCGGTATAATTTTTATACACTTTCATCAGCACCACATTATCAGAGGCAGCCAGCACTTTTTCCAGCCGCTCATCATCAATGGTAGCCGGTACGATGCTCAGAATATCGCCGCCTTCAGCCAGAGCCACCCCTAAACGATTGCCAATTGCCGAGAAGGAGTTTACGCCGGGAATATTGACAATTTCATGGCCGGAGGCTTCCAACAGGCGGAAAACATACATATAAGTACTGTATAGCATAGGATCGCCCAGGGTAAGAAAAGCTACTTTTTTGCCGCTGTTTAATAATCCAAGAATGATCTCTTTGTTGTTCACCCAGGCATCGGACAAAGCCTGAGCATTGTAGTTCATAGGAAATACCAGCTCAAGAACCTCAGTCCCCTCCTGGATGTAGGGACGGGCAATGGAAAGTGCCGTGCTTTCATCCTTTTTCTCGGTACGGGGAGCAATAACCACATCGGATGATTTAATGGCGTTAATGGCTTTCAAAGTAAGTAATTCGGGGTCGCCGGGGCCTACGCCGACGCCGTAAAAAATCCCTGACATTATCAAAACAACTCCTTAAAATAAATAAATCTCTGTCACCTCTAAAGGGTTGACAGAGAAATTGCCCAGACTAACGCGCAAATCCCCTCCCCATCGCTCGTGGGTGAAAACCGGTGATTGTCAAACAGGCAGATCTTCTGACTCAGGTTCATAGCCAAACTGCGCCTTCCCAAAATAGCAAGCTACTTCAGTGGCTTGTTGCAGGCAGCTCCCCTTCACAGCGGCGGGACCGTGCCGGATTTCAACCGGCTTCCCTATTAAGCCCAATCGGGCACCTGTTCCATATTAAGTTATTTAAATTGTATGATTAAAAGTGCAAAAAGTCAAGCAGATTATGTCTGCCCCGGTCTCAAAGCATGGACAAATAACCAATAGCCATTGCATATATAAAATAACTTCCAGCTACGGCAACACCGTAAACTTCCGGGTCCCGGCCGATGTTATTGAGTCCGGCCAAGTGGATTTGACCTTGGAAGAGTGGCGGCAGCTGCTGGCAAAGGTGCAGCAGGCACCTGGTGCCATGGTGAACATTGAATTGTAGAACACCCAGACAACTCCCTTGCCTGTTGTGAGGTAATTTAATGAAGTAATTTTTTTTAGCATCATGGTCGCTCCATGATGCTAAAAAATTACAGCCTAAATTGTTGTAACACCTGTTGCAGCTGCTCTGCCAGTTTGGCCAATTTCTCACTGGAAACTGCCATTTCCGTCATAGTCGCCGACTGTTCCTCCGTGGCAGCCGAAACCGTTTGCGTCACAGCCGAGGTATCCCGGCTGATTGCTTCTGTTGCGCTTACCGACCCGGCAATTTGCCGGCTGCTTGCAGCTATTTGGCCGACTGCCGCTGCAATTTCTTTGATTTGTCCGGACAGTTCCACGACAAACGCTGCGATTTCCCTGAAATGATCACCGGCAGCACCGACTACTTCCGCGCCGGCATTTACTTCCTGTGTCCCCTGGCTCATCGCAATAACGGCATGACCGGTATCCTGCTGAATACTACTGATCAGGCTCTCAATTTGTTTAGTGGCTGCCTGGGATTGCTCAGCCAGCTTCCGGACTTCCTCCGCAACAACGGCAAACCCTCTTCCCTGCTCACCGGCCCTGGCCGCTTCGATCGCGGCATTCAACGCCAACAAGTTGGTTTGTGCGGCAATCCCGTCAATGGTGGATACTATTTGCCCAATTTCTTTGGACCTGGCCCCCAGTTCGGCAACAACAGCGGCGGAATTGTCCACACTCTGCTTGATATCATTCATTTTGCTGATGACCAGTGAAATTGCCTGACTGCCGTCCCCGGCCGAGCTTGACGCCCTGTCGGCAGTAGCAGTGGCGGTGGCAGTATTGACCGCAATCTTGTCCACTCCGGCCGACATTTGTTCAACCACTGCCACCGTATCCATCAGGGCTTGCATTTGCTGCTCTGCCCCCTGAGCTATCCCGGCTACTGTTCCGGCAATTTGCTCAGACGCCTGGGCGGACCGGTCAATGCTGGCAGTAAGCTCTTCCGACGATGCGGCAACCTGACCGGCAGACTGGCCAACCTGAGTCACCAGGCTTTTCAAATTGGTCGCCATTACGCTGAAGGACATACCAAGCTGGCCAATCTCGTCCTTGGCCACAGTGTAGCGAGCGGGAATATTGCCGGTAAGATCCCCCTGGGAAATTTTATTGGCTGCCGCCGCTACCGCTACCAGCGGCACACTGATTATGCGTGAGATACCAATACCAAGCCCGATCGCCAGCACACCTGCCAGCACGATCAGAAAGCCGGTTACCCCAATGGCCGCCTGTGACCGGCTTGCATTCAGTTCCGCGGTTTGCCTGCCGCTGTCGGCCTTCATTTGTGATAATTTGTCAATAGCCCTGGAAAAATTGGCAGACAGCTTGGGGCCGTCATTCATCAGCACAGTACGCGCAAATTCTTTATTGCCTGTTTTGCAAAGCTCCACAATCTGTTCCCGGTGGTAGCCAAAATTCTCTAACACATTAGAAAAATATTCAAACTCCTTTTTCTCGGTCTGGGTCAGCAGGCTTTGCGAAAAGACCTGCAGGGAACTATCAATTTTTTTGCTATTCTCCTCCATAGCCCGGATGGCTGTTTCCACTTTTTTCGGATCGTTTTCCAAAATAATATCCCGCATATACGCCCGGTTCTGCTCAAAAGCCCCGTTGATCACCCGCAGTTCCAGCAGCGGGAGGGTCTGGTACCGGTAAAGCTCGTTATCCATATCCTGCAAACGGTTGATGTTGAAGATACCGACAATCCCTACCAGCAACGACACGACTGCCACTAACCCGAAACTTAGCAATAACTTGGTGCTTACTTTCAAATTTGTAAATAAATCGCGCATTACTTCTTCTCCTTAGCATCGGGGGCAACTAATTCCGGTTGAGGTATGTAAACAGTGGATTGATTGCCAATTTGAGCATTTTTGAAAGCTGCCTGGGCAAAATCCTTAAAATCATGAGAGGAATGGGTAGCTCCGGTAATACCATCCACCTCATCAGGATTTTGGTATACCCGCAGATTTTTTACGAATCGCGGGCAGTAATCGCTGGGACCGACACCGCTCTTGCTTCTCATCCGCTTATTATATTCCACATCCTGTGTCTTCAAGCCCCCCGACGAATTGATATAATCAAAGGTAATCTCCTCCATTTCTCCCGTTGCATTGACTTCCATGACGAAAAAAGCCTTCCAGCCTCTAAAATCCGGCTGATCATACTCTACTTTATAAGTTCCGGGTTTCAGCTTTGAGACAGCTTCCGGAGCTTGCTGCTGAACATCATCACCTGAGAAAAAAACAAAAAGCCCTCCGGTCAACACACAAACAATGAATAATAAAGCATACGGTTTCACTCAATCCCTCCTATTTTAGAGGCCTGCCATGTCAATAGGACAGCCATGATACTACCACAGGGACAGCTGAACAGACAGAAAGCTTACTATCACACCAACCTGTCCCAAACCAAAAGCCTTTCAGTAAGCAAATAAAAAAAAGCGCCAAATCCACTCCTTACCAGAATGGCGGACTGGCGGTCATTTTTTTATCCCAAATGGATAGTTAAGCTTAATAATTAATAAATGATAATTATTTATAAATACATTATACGCCAAAAAACATTTTCCTGTCTACTGGTATTTTGTCATTTTTTTGCCATTTAACTCAATCTCGGCGGTTGCTTACTCATGCGGCCCAGCACTAAAACTTTGCCGCCATGCTGCAGCGATTTCCGCAATTGTTCCGTCAACCGCCCTGTTCCGGAAATAAAGGAAATAAAAAAACAGAGACAAAGCGGAATAATTCCCTTTGTCTCTGTCCATGGTATCTGAGAGATAATTAAATAGTAATCTTACTTGATTACATCAACACCCATATAGGGGCGCAGCAGTTCAGGGATCATTACTGAACCGTCTTCCTGTTGATAGTTCTCTAAAATAGCAGCCACGGTCCGGCCGATGGCTACCCCGGAGCCGTTCAGGGTATGCACGAACTCCGGCTTGGCCTTGGGCTCGCGGCGGAACTTGATTTCGGCACGCCGGGCCTGGAAGTCTTCAAAATTGGAACAGGAAGAAATTTCGCGATAGGTATTGAAGCTGGGCAGCCATACTTCCAGATCATAGGTTTTAGCCGAGCAAAAGCCCATATCACCGGTGCATAACAGAATTGTCCGGTGCGGCAGACCTAACAGCTGCAGTACCTTTTCGGCATTAAGGGTCAGCTTTTCCAGCTCGTTATAAGACTCTTCCGGCAGACAGAATTTAACCATTTCTACTTTGTTAAACTGGTGCTGACGGATAAGGCCGCGGGTATCCCGCCCGGCAGCACCGGCCTCAGCCCGGAAACAGGCGCTGTAGGCAGTATAGTTAAGCGGCAGTTCTTTGGCATCCAGGATTTCCTGGCGATGCAGGTTGGTAATAGGCACTTCGGCAGTGGGAATGAGATAATAGTCAAGCCCTTCCAGTTTGAACATATCCTGAGCAAACTTAGGCAATTGACCTGTGCCGATCATACTGGCTTCATTAACGATAAACGGCGGGAAAAACTCTGTATAACCATGCTCTTTCGTGTGCAGGTCAAGCATAAAGTTGATGAGCGAACGCTCCAGCCGGGAGCCCAGTCCTTTATAAAAGGTGAATCTGGCCCCGGTTACTTTGCCACCCCGTTCAAAATCGAGAATACCCAGCTTTTCGCCGATTTCCCAGTGTGGTTTGGGTTCAAAGGCAAACTCGCGCGGCGTCCCCCAGCGGCGTATTTCCGGATTATCCTGCTCGTCTTTACCCACAGGAACCGATTGGTGAGGCATATTGGGTATATTCATAAGAATAGCCGCCAGCGCAGCTTCAGTCTCTTTCACCCGGGCGTCAATAACGCCAATGCGGTCGCCCACTTCCCGCATTTCAACAATCATATCATCGGCATTTTCGCCGGCCTTTTTCTTCTTGCTGATTTCCTGAGAAACCGTATTCCGCTTGTTTTTGAGTACCTCAACTTCAGCTAACAGTTCCCGGCGCTCTTTCTCGCGGCCAAGAAACTCGTCCAAGCTCATGGCGGCACCCCGGTTTTGCAGCGCTTGTTCTACTTTCTCAGGGTTGTCCCGTAAAAATTTAATGTCTAGCATGTATGTATTCCTCCCTTATATAATCAATAGCAGCTTCTCCACCTGAGAGAATTCAGTAGGTCTGTCACATAAAAAAACCTCGTCCCACAAATATAGGGACGAGAGCTGTATTTTTCTCCCGCGTTGCCACCCTGATTGACTGCTTGCCAGTCCGCTCGGCACGCATAACGGGCGTGGAACCGTGCGGCTCATCACCGCATGCTCATAGGGTGGATTACATAATTGTGTTACCGGCTCACACCTGCCACCGGCTCTCTGAAAACCCTGAATTATGCGCGGCCCTGTCATTGCATCTAAACGCTATAGATATACAATATATTATGCAATATAAAATTATACCTTATTCAAGGTAAATTGTAAAGTACTGGCAGCCCAGGTACTAAGGGTTAAACGTAAAGCGGTTATGATAATCCTGGCAGCACTCAATAAAATCCACAAAACAACGGGATATTACCGGATCAAACTGTGTGCCGGCACAGTTGATAATTTCCGTCAAAGCCTTATGATTGCTTAACGGCTGCTGCCGGTAGCAACGAATGGTGGTCATAGCATCAAAGCTGTCGCACACGGCTAACATCCGGCTAATAAAAGGGATTTCCTCCCCGGACAGCCCGGCACCGTAGCCGCTGCCATTATACCATTCATGGTGATAACGCACGATTTCCGCTACCTTCTCCAAACCGGGCACTTTAGCCAGAATATTGGCGCCAACAATCGGATGATTTTTTATCTGGGCAAATTCTTCCTCAGTCAAGCGCCCCGGCTTATTTAAAATATAATCAGGCACACTGATTTTGCCCACATCGTGAACAGCACCGGCAATATACGCCAAGGTGATATCCTCTGTTGACAGTTCAGCATATTTGGCAAAAGCAGACATTAGCCGGGCTACATTTTTGCTGTGTTCAACGGTATAACGGTCCCGCTTGCCAATCAGCCGGCAAACGGCCTGAGTTACAGTCATAGTTCAAATTCCCCTCTTGGCGTATGGCTCTACCACTATATATTCTAAGTTGCGGCGCCAGCAACCGTCAAGGAAATTTATTACACTATTCTATATTTTTTATAAAAATCTGACAAGTGCAGCATTTGCAACAGACTGCCGGAACGGGAATTTGTGTTGCGCCAAAAGGATTTTTTCAATTATTAAGCGAATGTATGTAGTGAGGTGAGACCATGACATACTCTACCCATGAACAACTGGAACAATCGCTCCTAACCTGCGCCGCCTGCCCGCTTCGTCAGAGCGCCATTGGCCCGACATCCTATAACGGCTCGCCGCTAAGCCCGTTGGCAATTGTCGGTGAAGGACCCGGCGGCGTCGAGGATGAATATGGCGTGCCTTTGGTCGGTCCGTCAGGTCAGCTGCTGGACAAAGCGCTGGCCAGTGTCGCCATTACCAGAGACCGCATATACACTACAAATGTAATTAAATGCCGTCCGAAGAATAACCGTACCCCCACCATAGAGGAAGGGGAATTTTGCGCTACAGCCTGGCTGGACCAGGAACTGACCTTTGTTCAGCCAAAGGTTATTATTGCTTTAGGCAGTGTGGCGTTAAAGTATCTGCTCTCGCCAACGGCCCGGATCACCAAAGACCGCGGTCAGTGGTTTACCACCAAATACGGTATTCCGGCCATTGCCACCTACCATCCGGCCTATCTGCTCCGCCTTGTCGGCAAGGACCTGGTAAAAGCTAAATGGGAAGTGTATTACGATCTGAAAGCAGCCGTAGAAAAATGTCAGGAGCTGGCGCCTGAATACATTTTCAAGTCCGCTGAGCCGCCAGATTTACTGGTACTCTACAGCCAGCGGCGCGAACAGCGTCAAGCCGCCAAACGGTAACAGTCACTGACTGAGTACCGTTTTTTATTACTGTTTGTTAAAAAAAGAAAGCAAGATTGCTTCACCGGCCGCTGATGAACAGGCCAGGCAATCTTGCTTTTATTTTACTTTTTGTCAATATGCGTAATGGCACTCAGCACGGCGACAAGCCCTTCGCCGGTCGCCTTAGCTATCTGCCACGGTTTCCCTGTACAATCACCGGCGGCAAACACACCGGGAATATTGGTTGACATATCCCTGTTTACCTTGATAACCTCGCCATCCAATTCCAGGCCTGGCAGCAAATTTTCAACAGGGTCGGACTGGCGCAGGATAAATACGCCATGCACCTTGAGCTCTTCCTTGTCGGTGACCAGCTTTTCCACCTGCCCGTCGCCGACAATGGCCTTGGGCCTGCCGGATACTACGGTAATGGGCGCACGCAGCTCACCGAAATCGCCCTTATACTGGGGCAGATAATACACATTACGGCACAGCTCGCCTAAGAAAGCCGTTTCATTTTCGCCTTCTTCGGTATAGGAAATGACCGCGACATCCCGCCCCTGAAACATGCGCCCGTCACAGGTGGCACAATAGCTGACTCCCCGGCCAAGCAGCTCGCGTTCGCCGGCAAACAACAGTGTGCTTACCACACCGGTAGCAAAAATGACAGCCTTAGCTTCATACGTGTTACCCGGCGTAAGCAGGGTAAACATGTTATCTCCGGGAAACACGGTAATTACTTTTTCCTTAATAAGCTGCGGGCCATGGGCCAGCGCATGTGCGGAAAAGTGCTGCATCATGCCTTTACCGGTAACCTCCGGCAAACCCAGGTAATTATCTACCAGATGGGCTTTTTGCAGCTTCTGGCTAAAATCGAGATGCTCAAACAATGCAATATTTTTATTACGAATACGCCCTGTCAGCGCCGCCGACAACCCTGCCGGGCCGCCGCCGATAACGGCAATGTCAAAATTCGCAGCTTCGCCCATGTGTATTCCTCCTTGCCTTATATCCTACCCGAGGTCTGCGGCCACCTGTTTCATGCGCTCACGAATAGGCAAATTGTACGGACACCGTGCCTCACACTCACCACACTCGACACAGGCGGAAGCTTTTACCTTCATGCCTTTATAGCGTCCCGGAATAGCTTCCGTTAAACCATATCTTGTGTATTGTAAGTAGAAAATAAACATCTGCGGAATATCAATACCGGCAACACAAGGCATACAGTACCCGCAGCGGCGGCAGAAGTTAGCACCAAGCGCCTCGGCCTCGGCAGCCAGTTTAGCCGCTTCCTCGTCATTAAGCGGTTTAAAGTCGTTTGCCGGAGCCAAATTCTCCGTCACATGCTCGATCTTATCCATACCGGGAATGGCCACCAAGCCTTCTTGCTGTAAAATAAACCGCAGCGCTAAATCCACATAGGGAATCAAGCCGCCGCCCAGGGGCTTCATGACAATAATGCCAATATCCTGTGCTCTGGCGAGCGGAAACAGCTCGTCCATAGCTTTTTGTTCCACACAATTAAACGGCACCTGAATAGTACTGAATTCCCCGGTTTTTACCGCCTTTATCAACATATCCAGGTTATGGCCGGTTATCCCAATATGCCGGATTTTGCCAACCTGCTGCGCCTCTTTAAGGGCCTCCAGCGCTCCGTCCGGAGCCATAATGGTTTCCCAGTCCTGCTCGGTCTTAACATTGTGCAGCTGATAAATATCAATATAATCTGTCTGCAGATTGGCTAAGCTGGTATCTATATCCTGGAGCATAGCCGCTTTGGTTCTGGCCATACTCTTGGTTGCCAGATAATATTCACTGCGACGGTCAGCTATATATCTGCCGATCTTCTCTTCACTGTCGGTGTATGCTCTGGCTGTATCAATGAAATTTATGCCGGCATCCAAGGCAGCTTTAAGCACTTCGCCTGCTTCCGGCATGGTGCAGCGCTGCATGGGCAGTGCGCCAAAGCTGATTGGTGTTACCATAAGGCCGGTGCGGCCTAACCGTCTCTTCTCCATATTTGTCCTCCTACTGTAGTTTAGTTTCACCTTCCCCCGGAACCAGCACCGCTAAACGCTCAAGGGCATGTTTAGCTTCCGGCGATTCAGGGTCGGCCTTGCTTAAAAATTCTTTATAGGTGGCAATCGCTTCACCGGTACGCTCCAGGATTTCGCAGCAAAGCGCCTTGTTGTGATAGGCCAGGGCGTTGGTGGAATCAAGCTCAATCGCACGGGTGAAATCAGCAATGGCTTCATCATAGGATTTCCGGGCTGCATAGGCCATGCCACGGAAGAAGTAAGGTCTGGCATCACCGGGGTCAAGTTCAATAGCCTTAGTAAAGTCGGCAACGGCTTCATCAAATTTTCCCTGCCCCAAATAGATGGACGCCCGGATGGCAATCGCCTGGATGTTATCAGGCTCAAGCTCAACCACTTTATTATAATCGGCCAGCGACTCCTCGTTCATGCCCAATTCAAAGTAAGCCTGCCCGCGTTTCATCAGTGCAGCGCTTTCCTCCGGAAAACGCTCAAGTACCTTATTATAGTCGGCAATGGCCACCGAATACAGGTTACGGGCGGTAAAAGCATCGCCCCGGTGTAAATATGCCCCCATATCTTCAGGTTCTAACTCGATGGCTTTGCTTAAATCATCAATGGCATGTTCATAAGCGGCATTGTTCAGATAGATTACGCCCCGGTTGGCATAATTAACCCAGTCCCCCGGGTTATACAGGATGGCTTTGGAATAATCCAGTACGGCATTTTTGATATCATCCAGCATGGCATAGGCACTGCCACGGTAGGAATAGTAAACAGCCTGTTTTTCATTACGCTCAATAGCACTCGTATAGTCTGTCAGCGCTTGCTCAAAATTGCCGGCCACGGCGGCTACTACGCCACGCCAGAAATAAGCATCACTATTTTCCGGGTCCTCATTCAAAGCCTTATCACATGCGGTGAGCATGTCTGCTGTCTGACCGGATTCATAAAGGTCCCGCATCTCTTTACTGAACTGACTTTCCGTATTGGTACCCGCACTGCCGCACCCGGAGCAACCGCAGTCACATTCCTGAGAGCAAGCCGCCTCATTGCAAACCTTATCTTTATCCATAGTAACAACTCCCTCACCGAATTTAACGAAGCATGGTTCTCGTGGTCCGACTGCACGGAAAGCGCAGGCAAACCACGAGTAATCGTTATTAACTACTACCCTATTTCGCGACTTTCCGTCTAATACCTGCTATTATTTCCAAATTTATCATCCGGCACTACAAAAACGCACTGGTTTTGTTTACCTGTAAAAAACAAAGAGACGAGACTGCCTTGTCGCCGCCACTCCAGCGCTGACCAGAACCGATAGGTCATTGCGAAGGCAACAATATGTGGCAATCCCGCCCGGGGCAAAAACTACAACCCTTTTTGCTCGATACCGCTGTACAGAAAACCTAAGTGAGTGGTTGAGTTCATCAGCACTAACCGCCACTTGCCATCCTGGTACTCAAATACATTAATACAGGTATTGTCCTGCTTGAGCTGCCAGAAATGCGACAAATCAATATCCAGGATATCGCATAAGACAGCCTTGTTAACCGCGTCATGGGCTACCACCAGCACCGTCTGTCCCTGATGTTTTGCCGCCAACTCACGAAAAACCTCCATGGAACGGTCCCGGACAGCGGTAATATCTTCCCCGCCCGGCCCCGGCATAGTAACGCCCACTACCGTGGTTTTCCACTTCTCCAGCAATTCAGGATAGGTTTTGCCCACCTCATCACTCAGCAGCCCTTCCCACTCGCCATGGTTAATTTCCAGCAAGCGCTTATCGGTATTGACATTCAAGCCATGTGCTGCCACACACATCTTCGCGGTATCCACCGCCCGGCTAAGAGGGCTGGCATAACAAACATCGATAGGGACATCCTTAAGGGCCTTGGCGGCCAACTCGCCCTGTTCCCGCCCAAAGGCGGTAAGCGGTGTATCAATCTGCCCCTGATAACGTCCTTCTTTATTCCAGGTGGTCTCACCATGCCGAACTAAAATAAACCGGGTAATTGCCATATTTCCTCCTTAAGACTGTAGTTGAATAGTATTAGGTATCGGCTACTCATTTAATTTTACCATAATCAGGATTGGACTTTAACCATTTTTCTTTTGGAAAGCCAGCATCATATCTCCCAGCGCCTGGCAGGACTCATAAGGCACGGCATTGTAGATCGACGCACGGCAGCCGCCAACTAAGCGATGACCGTTCAGGCCGACAAAGCCTGCCTGTTTGGCTTGCTCAAGAAATTTTTTCTCCAATTCCTGGTTAGGCAGCCTGAAGGTCACATTCATTAACGATCTGGCATCAGGCTGGGCATGCCCCTGGTAAAAACCATTGCTGGCATCAATGATATCGTAAAGCAGCGCCGCTTTTTGCCGGTTGCGTTTCTCCATGGCCACCGCGCCGCCCTGGGCTTTCACCCATTCCAGCATGAGCTTTACCATATAAATACTGAAGGTTGGCGGCGTATTATACATGGAATTGTCTTTTGCATATGTCCCGTACTTAAGCATTGTCGGCAGGTTTTGGTTGGCCTGTTCCAGCAAATCACGGCGAATAATAACCACCGTTACGCCGGACGGGCCAAGATTTTTTTGGGCACCGGCATAAATCAGCGCAAATTTACTTACATCAACCGGCCTGGACAAAATATCACTGGACATATCGGCAATCAAGGGCACGCCTTTGCTATCGGGAAAAGACTGCCACTCTGTGCCATAGATAGTGTTATTGGAAGTAATATGCAAGTACGCGCTGGCAGCATCATAGGTTATCTCATCAAAGGCCGGTATCCGGCAATAGTTGCCTTCCTTGGCAGAGGCAGCGATAAATGCCTTGCCCAGTTTCCCGGCTTCCTCATACGCTTTTTCCGACCAGACACCGGTCATAACATAGCCGGCCTGTTTACCTGCCGGTAAAAAGTTCATCGGCACCATGGCAAACTGAAGGCTGGCACCGCCTTGCAGGAACAGCACCTCATACCCTTCAGGTACGGACAACAGTTCTTTTACCAGGGCAATGGCCTGATTGTGTACGGCATCATAATCTTTGCCCCGGTGACTGTGCTCCATAATGGACATCCCTGTACCGTTAAAATTCAGCAGCTCCGCTTGGGCCTGCTCCAGCGCAGTCAGCGGCAGAGCCCCCGGTCCGGCATTGAAGTTGTGTGCTCTTGTTACATTCTTTTCCATTTACATCACCTCATAATAAGATTAGTCGCCCCAAGCCCGGGGACTTAGCCGCTCACCTTTGCACACCGCCGGCAGCAAAACCGGCGTCCTAGAGCAGGGTTAGTCCCAGGACAAAACAGAAAGTCCCGCCCCATATAGATATTGGGGCGGGACAAGCATCCCACGGTACCACCCAATTAGCCAAAACAGCCGGCATGGGTTGCGTAAATCAAAAAACTCTCATCCCCACCAGGGACGAGAGCTATTTTCCCGCGTTGCCACCCATGTTGCCTTTCAGCCAACTTTTGCCGCTATACCGGGCGGACCCGTCAGATTCATCATCAGCCACTCCCAGGCGGAATCAACTGTTACCTGCACCGGCTCACACCTGTCGCCGGCTCTCTGAAGCCTGTATACAATCAACTTCCTGCTCATCGTGCTATTGCTATTTAACTTGGTTTTGATTATACATTATACCCTGGCTACAGTCAAGTGTATTCTTGACAAAAACGTTTACAGACATTCTTCCTGTTTTTTGGCCAACCGCTGCCTGCGGGCATTAAGTGCCGCCGTCAGTGCGACAGGTTCATTCAGTAATTGTCCGGCCTGGATTCTTAGCAACAGGTTCTGCTGAAACCGGCCTACCTCAGGCCCACTGCCCAATTTCGCCGCAATATCCCGGGCGCTAAGCGCAAGCTGCTCCGGGAAAAAAGGAATCTCTGACAAAATAGTCCGGGTTATCTCCTTTACGGCATAGAGACCGTTACAATCCGGTTGTGTATGCCCACCCAGACGATCAGCCTCATGTAAGGCAAACAACTGCCACAAAGCAGTTTCGAACTGATCTTGGCTTTTAAACCCTCCTATCATACGTTTCAGCCATTTCAACACAGCCTTCTCCGCCACTGCCGGGAAAATCAGATGATGCCGGATAAGCCATACTACCCGCTCAGTTGTATGACGCTCTACCCGCAGACGACGCAAAATGATCGCTGCCGCTTCAGCACCAACCTTGTCATGACCCGGGTCGGAAGGCTGACCTTCGCCATTGACTGTCCGCACTCCCGGCCAGCCTTTTGCAATATCATGCAACAACGCCGCCCAGCGCAGCACAGGGTCACATGGTGCCAGGCCGACAACGTCCAGGGTATGCCGCCAGGCATCATACAAATGATAGCGCGGATTTTGCGGCAACCCGTCAAGGTGGCAAAGCTCCGGCAGAATGGGAACAGCCTGTACCTGCTGCTGGTTCCGCACCTGGCAGCAGACGGCCAACAGCCCGGCTTTTAAAAGAATATCCAGACCCTGGGCCGCAAAATCGGCCAGCAGGATTTTCTCTAGTTCGTTGCGAACCCGTTCGACCGATAAGCCGCTAACCCGTTCGAGATTATCGGTAATTGCCTGGAAAGTAGCGGCTTCCAGCGTAAAATTGAACCTGGCGGCAAACCGGGCAGCCCGGAACATTCTCAGCCCATCCTCGGCAAAACGTTCTCTGGGTGCGCCTACTGCCCGGATAATCCCGGCAGCTAAATCTTCCCGCCCGCCGAATAGGTCAATCACGCTGCCGTCAGCAGCCAGCGCCATAGCATTTATGGTGAAATCCCGTCTGGCCAGGTCTTGTGCCAGGCCAACTCCCAGCTCGACCGACTCAGGCCGGTGACTGTCGGCACCATACCTTTCACTGCGGAAAGTGGCTATCTCATAGCTGTGTCCGGCGGCAACAACGGCCACCACACCGAAGGCCGCCCCCACCATAACAGCCTTCCAGCCCTGTTTTTCAGCGATGCCGGCAATACGCTCAGGCACTGCACTTGTAGCAATATCAATATCAACCGGCGGCACCCCGCGCAAAAGATCGCGAACAGCACCGCCCACAATATAGGCTTCATGGCCGGCAGCAGCCAGCGCCGCCATAATGTTCCGGGCCGTTTCCATTAGCCGCTCACCCGGCGGCCGGTTAATTCTACAAATACATCTTCCAGACTGGTATGCCGCAGCGTCGCATTAACTGCCAGTGTTCCGGCAAACGCCGCTGCGTCTGTCCGGCTGGCGAAAAAACGGTATTGTGTGCCTTCGCTTTCGGCCCACTCCACAACATAGTTGCCCAGTCGTTCGCAAAGTGCGGTAGGGCTGTTTAGCGCAATCAGCCGGCCCTTTTCCATAATGGCCACCCGCCGGCAAAGATGTTGGGCTTCTTCAATATAATGGGTAGTCAATAACACGGTCAAACCATCGGCATTCAAGTGCCTGATGAGGTCCCACAGCCGCCGTCTGACCTGCGGGTCAAGTCCTACCGTCGGCTCGTCAAGAAATAGGACTTTTGGCTTATGTAAGAGCGCCCGCGCAATCATTAACCGCCGTTTCATCCCGCCGGAAAATGTATTAACCATATCATTGCCCCGGTCTCTTAGCTCCACATACTCCAGCAGCTCTTCCCGGCGCGCTTCCCGCTCACCGCACGGCAAATGGTGCAACCGCCCATGCAGATCAAGATTTTCCCTGGCAGTTAAATCACTGTCAAGATTAAAGTGCTGGGGAACAACGCCGATAACCGACTTAATGGCGATTTCATCATGCGGCAGACGCCAGCCGTTGATGGTCACAGCACCGGCAGTCGGCCGGGTAAGCATGGTTAGAATTCTTATTGTTGTCGTTTTCCCGGCACCGTTAGGGCCAAGCAAGCCGAAGGTTTCTCCCTGCTCAATGGTTAGATTCAAATTATCAACTGCTGTACGCTCGCCAAACTTTTTTACCAAACCCTCTATAGCAATCATAACAACCTCACCTAATACATTTATGTTATATTTTTTCAACAATTCCCTGAAAAGTCCTCCTGCCTATTTTGTCCATAGGTCAAAAGTCCTATATGGAAACTGTCATCATAAATGGTATTATACATTTATCAGTCTATATTTAGGAGGTAAATCCGGGTGTGACTCAGTTTAAAGCTAATTTTGATGAATTAGAGCAAATATTTAACGCCACTGTTGACGGCATTTGCGTTATTGACCGGGAGTTTACCATACTGAGAATGAATGACGCATTTAGCGCCATGACAGGGATTTCACGCGAAACTTCACCCGGTAAAAAGTGCTTCGAGGTAATGCCCAAGACTGCCTGCAAAATTAAGCATTGCCCGTTGAACCAGCTATTAATCACAGGCAAAGGCTTCTCCACCGACATTACTATGACTTCTGGTACTAATGAACAAAAATATTACATTCTAACAGTCACACCACTATTTAATGCCGACGGCCAATTAATTGGTATCGTAAAAAATCTTAAAGACATCACCGAACGCAAGCGTTTGGAACAACAATTAATAACCCTCAATCAAACCTTAGAAAAAAGAGTAAATGAACGGACGCAAGAACTCAAAGACCGTGAAGCTCAGCTTATTCATATGCTGTATACCGACTCACTCACCAAACTGCCTAACCGTTTGCGGCTGCTGCGGGATGTGGAAAAATCCCAGGTACCGGTAGTAGCACTCATCAATATCGACGATTTTGAACAAATAAACAATTTTTATGGTTATGCCAAAGGCGATTTTATTCTGGTCCACCTGGCGCACCTGCTGGCAGATATACTGCCTACATCCGCCTACCAGCTTTACCGGGTGCATGCCGACGAATATGCCATCTTCCTGGATGCCCGGCGGGCGGCCAACCTCCCGGACGTTTTAGACAGTTTTGAACAGCTGGCCAAGCAAGTTACCGGAATCATACCTTCCAACAAGTTCACGAACAACCAGCAGGAAGTGCAGCTTAGGGTAACCATGGGCATAGCCTTTACGATAAGCGACAATCCGGAAAAGCTGGTCATAAAGGCAGATATCGCCTTACGCGAAGCTCGCAGCCACCGGAAACCCTATCTGTTCTTTAAAGAGTCGGAAGGCATTGATGCCCGCTATCAGGATAACATCAAATGGGCCAATTTACTGCAGGATGCGATTAAGCATGATCGTATCGTGCCTTATTTTCAGCCGATCTATAACCATCGACACCCGCATAACCAGCATTATGAGGTACTGGCCCGCCTTATTGATAATCACGGCAATATTATTTCGCCGTTTCAATTTATCAACATTGCCAAAACCACCAGACAATATCCGGCTATTACCAAGGCTATTATTGAAAAATCCTTTTCCCTCTTTCATGATCTGCCTGGCGAAATCTCGATAAACCTTGATGTTGAGGATATGGAAGACCTCCCAACCACCAGCTTGATTCAAGAGCAGCTGGCAAAATATAATATAGCTGACAGAGTAGTTTTTGAGGTGCTGGAAAACCATCGTCTTGAAGGCCACACTGCGGCGGTCCAGTTTTTGCAAACACTAAAAGCCGCCGGCTGTAAACTGGCTGTCGACGATTTTGGCTCAGGCTACTCCAACTTTGCCTACGTCCTCTCCCTGGATTTTGACTATCTGAAAATTGATGCTTCCCTGATTAAAAATATTGATAAAGATTCCCATTCCCAGACAATAGTCAAAAGCATAGTCACCTTTGCTCAGGACATGGGTATTAAAACCATTGCCGAATTTGTCCATTCGGAATCGGTATTTGACGCTGTTAAGAATTGTAATATAGATTTTTCCCAGGGATACTATATTGGTAAACCCGGCCCCTGGCCGGTAGTCATATAATAAAGAAACCCGATGTAAAAAAGGGGCCGTGTTGAAACATAAAAGTTTCGGCACGGCCCCTGATAGTTGAATTTTTACTATGAAAAAACTGTCTATAGCATACTGTTTAAAGGCAGAGGTATTAGCTCTGCCTTTAGCCGAATACAGAAGGTGATTTCCATGCGCATTGAGCCAACTACGGCTATTACAGTGGGAAACACAACCATGGGTAACACCCCTGACGCGGACGGCAGAACTGGCGCGGTCGGCAGGACCAGCGCGGATTACAGTTCCACCGGGGATTACAGTATCGCCGCGGATTGCAGCCAAAACCTAAGCCTAACCCCAAACCAACTACAAAAGGCAATACTTGCCGGTCTTCTCTGGTTTGGAATTCTTTTGCTTCCCAGTCATCGTCATCATCATCGTCGTCCCAGTCTTCAATCTCAGGCTCTTCCCAATAGGGACGGTTTCTATTATTCAAGTAAGTCCCTCCTTTACATGCCTTTGCTACATAATATGCAGACATCTGCAGTATTGCTACCGGAACAGCACAATAACCAAATATAACTCTCAGTATCCTATGAGGCAGCGTTGAAACGACCTCTCCCAGACATAAAAAAGCCGACGGACGCCAAAAAACATCCATCGGTTTTTTTCTTTGCCTATACCTTAAACTTCATAATCATATCTTTTAGCTCTGCCGCCATGCTGGTCAATTGTTCGGCACTGGCAGCCACTGTTTCCACGACGCCGGCTGTCTGCTCGGCACCGTCGGCTACTTCTTTACTAAGCCCTGCAGTCTCCTGCAACCCTTGCGCCATGCTGTTGATCAGCACCACAATCCGGCTTGAGGTCGCCACTTCCTCCTCAGCTACCTTCATAATCTGGTCAATATCAACTACCGTTTCACCGGCAGCCGTCAGAATACTGTCAAGTGCATTGCTGACAGAACCGGTGGAGTCCACCACCTGCTCCATACCCGCCCGGCCGTGTTGGGCAGCTGTCACAGCAGCGACGGTAGTATCTGTGACCTTGGCTAAGAGGGCGGCTACTTCCTGGGCTCCCTGACTTGACTGTTCGGCCAGTCTGCGCACCTCGTCAGCCACTACCGCAAAGCCGCGTCCAGCTTCGCCTGCCCTGGCGGCCTCGATGGCGGCGTTTAAGGCCAGCAGGTTGGTTTGAGCCGCAATGCCGGTAATGGTTTCAGTAATAACACCAATCTGGCTGGAATAGGCGTTAAGTTGGTTGATGAAGCCTTCGGTTTCGGTGATTTTAGTCTGCATCTGAGTAATACTGGCTACTGTAGCGGCTACTGTTGACTGCCCGGACATGGCCGCCTGGGAAGTAACGGCAGAAGTGCCCTGGGCAGAGACCGCCCGTTCCTTGGCCAGAGTTATTAACCCAGCCAAGTCGGACACCACTTCGGCGGCTGTCTGGGCTGCCGCTTCCCCGGACTGAGCATTGTCAGCCACCCGTACCATATTACCGGCTACTTCCGTAACCGTAGAACTTATTTCCTGACTGGAAGCAGCCAAATGCTCCGATGCCGCGGCTATCTCCCCGCTGGCCCGGCCGACAGCGGCAACAAGCTCAGCTTGATTGGAAATCATAGTATTAAACGCTTCCGTTAACCGGCCAATTTCATCCCTGGAAGTTACCTCCGCCTTCACCGTCAGGTCGCCTGCACCAGCCCGCTGCATCAAAGCTTCTACGGTTTGAATGGGCTTGGTCAGCTTGCGTGCCGACCAGACAGAAAAGCCAATCCCGAGAAGAAGAACAAGCAAACCGGTTGTTCCCAGTGTAACCAAAATCTTATTCCGCGCAGCCAGCGCTTCGACTTCTGATTTTCCGGCAAACAGCACACCCACCGGCTGCTCATTACTGCCGATAAGCGGCTCATAATAGGTAATATACGGTATACCCAAAATCTTGGCATCCCCGGCAAAAGCCTGACCGCTGCCGGTCACTATTTCGGCAATTTTGCCATCCAAATTAGTTCCCACTACCCGTTTGCCATCCTGCATTATGGTAGTAGCTACCCGGACATTGCCGGCAAAAACCGTTACATCCACCTTGTGAATGGCTTTAATTTTGTCAACAAAAGCATCATGATTGACGGCAGAACCGGCGACAACTGCGCCAATCGTACTGCCTGCCGCATCTTTAACAGGCACAACCGACACCACCATAATGGTCTCGCCCGGCACTGCCTCATAATATGCGGCTGCGCCCTGCTGCATATGCTTTGCAGCTGTCTGTTGATTAACAGGCTTGCCTGTACTGGCAAGCATACGCCCCTGCCGGTCCAGCAATTGAACAGCAGTAACATGTCCCTGGCTCACACCGGCAATCGCCCGCAAAGCGGCGGCAGGATCTTGAGCGGCCAGCGCCTGAACAATATCCGGCCGGCTGGCCGCCATTGCCGTCACCGCATTAGTCTCTTCCCGGTAACCGTCAAGCTCTAAACGCAAACCGGCCACACCCTGAACCGCCGCTTCCCGGTTGACACTGTCGGCATAACGGGTGAAAAAATAGCTACTGCCGCTCAGCAGCAAAACAATCACTGCTAAAATGATACAACCGGTATAAAGCGACTGCTTAAACTGGATACTTTGAAACATGAAAAGTCCCTCCTCACGTTCGGAAAACGATTATTACTTAGTTTTTATAATTAAATAAATTCTAACTAAAATCGTAAAATCCTCTAGGTTAGAAAAATTTTCTTAACCGGCGAGTCAATACACCCCCTATGTTGGAGGACGTAAGTTCACCCAGGGTAGACTCTGATTAAATCCAATGTTTCATTTCTCCTGAACAGGTTTCATGAATAAGTCCTTTGGCAAGATATACCTTGCGCGCCGCCGACCGCCAGGCAGGCAGCTTCCTGCCAAAGGCTACCGCGCCGGCCAACGCCAGGATCCCTCCCAGCAAAAAGGTATACGAAGTCCCGATAATACCGGCCACATGACCGGCCATCAGACTGCCAATAGGCGCAATACCGCCAAAAGACAGCACATACAAACTCATGACCCGGCCGCGCTTATCCTCATCCACCAGGGTTTGAATAATGGTATTGGTGGAAGCCATCTGAGCAATAATGCCGAAACCCATAATAAAAGCAATGACCAGTGAAAGTTCGAGACGTACCGACAGCGCAAACGCCATCAAACCCACCGAAAAAATAATTGAAGTTACGGCAATCACCTTTTCAATTCCCACAATACTTGGACGTGACGCCAAAAAAATAGTTCCCACAAAGGCCCCGGCACCGAACGCCGCCATGAGCCACCCCAAAGTATCGGGACCGCCGCCAAGTACTTCCCCGGCAAACAACGGCATCAGCGGCAAAACGGGAAAGCCTACCAGACTCATCAACGCCAGCAACAATAGCACCATCCTAATCGGCAGCGAATTATAGGTATAGACAAAACCTTCTTTTAAGCCGCCTGCTATGTTGCTGGAAGTTCCGGCAGCCGTTTGCGTTACCGTAATCTTCATTGCCAGCAGCGCCCCAATGATTGCAATATAACTCAAACCATTGAACAAATAACACAGCCCCTCGCCAAACACGGCAATTGCCAAACCGGCCACCGACGGACCGATAATTCTCGCACCATTAAACATGGCAGAATTGAGGGCAATAGCATTGGCCAAATCGTCCTTATCCTCAACGATTTGAGAAATAAATGCCTGCCTGGCAGGCATATCAAACGAATTAATAATACCCAGAAACGCATTAAGTACAACAATATGCCACACAGCTACTATGCCGCTGAATACCAAACCTGCCAGCAGCAGCGCCTGAACCATGCTCAGTACCTGTGTCCAAATAATTACCCGGTATCGATTCCAGCGATCCAGCAGCACCCCGGCAATAGGAATCAGCACCACACCGGCAATTTGTCCGCTAAAGTCGACATTCCCCAAAACCTCCGGCGACTGCGTCAGACGATATACCAGCCAAACGGTAGCCGTCCGCTGCATCCAGGTACCGATAAGCGACATACCATGACCAAAGTAAAACAAGCGGAAATTGTGGTGCTTGAGTGCCCGAAAGGTCTCCCGCACAGCTAATCCTGCCATTTGCCACCTCCCAACGTGTTGGCAATTAATAGTGTATTCCAGAAAATAGACAGAGTCAACCTGTACTGCGGAGTATAAACAAAAGGACGGCTCCTGCCTTTCTGCATCACAATCAGCAATGCCGCTGAAATCCCCTCAGGGATTTCAGCGGCATTGCTTCATTCCGGCCAAACGATCAACCGGCACAATAACTTTATGGTCTCCTTAGTTTAGCCCTGATGGCTCTGACAATTTCACGGGCAAACGGCCCCAGGTCATCCTCGGCGTAGGCCTTAAGTATTCCGGCCGCCACCTGACTGATGGCGCTTTTTATTACATCTGCGTTCGCATATGGCTGTGAGCGCAATGTTTCCTCAATCAGCACGGCAGCCGTCAATGCCTTTTCTGCCGCCTGTGTGTTGATATAGGTAACGGCATCAGCATTGCCGGTAACAATTTTACCCACCGGTGCAAAAACCTCCTGTACCAAGGCGGCAAGCTCGGCAGGCCGTTCATCGACAAGAATTACCGGCTCAGCCCCCATCGCTATTTCTTTTGCTTGCCCAATAAACTTGGCTCCAATACATTTGACTTGCGGGGAAGCCGTTGCCACAAGTACATGGCGGGCAACATTGGTAGCAACATTAATAATAATAAGGGCTCGCTCCATTTGATTAAAGTCTTTAATTAAACTGATAACCTCCCTGTCAGGGACTACCAAAATAATGGTTCCTAATTCTGCCAGCTCTTCCAGACTGGCGGCGGTGGGAATGCCAATCTCCTCTGCCACAGCCTGCAGCCGGCTTTCATCACGGTCAAAAATTTTAAGTTTAACATGACCAGATAATTTTCTTGACAAAACTTTGCCCATTCGTCCTACACCAATTAAACCGACTTCTTTCATTCGCTTTTAGCCACCTCGTCTATCAGGTTACCTTCCTAGCTGTGTGTTCATACAATACAGTAAGCTCTTTTAATATATGTCTTTAAGCCATAGGTGGTGCACAACTGCGCCTATAGTAAGAAAAACCGCCGGCACAGTCCTTACAATATCAACATTAGTGAAGCACAGGCGGATGTTAGGCATTAAACTTTCTTCATGCTTAATATATATTTAATAAATTGATAACATACTCACGCCTTGCTATTAGTACAATTTAATAAACAGCAATCAGCATGAAACCAATCAACATTCGCTTTCAATTATGAGTAGATAAAGAAGGGGGATTGCTTTTTGATTAAGTATTATGTGTTAGACACCAATGTGTTACTACACTCTCCCTACGCAATTACTGCTTTTAACGAACACATGGTAATTATTCCCGAAGTAGTGCTTGAGGAACTTGACCGGTTCAAATCTGAAACCAGTGAACGGGGTGCCAACAGCCGTCTGGTCAGCCGTATGATTGACAAGTTCCGGATCAAGGGTAATTTATTGACAGGCGTATCTCTCAACAACCAAGGCGGACTTGTGCGTATTGAAGCCAATCACCTCGATACCCATATGCCGCCTCACTGGGACAAACTAAAAGCTGATAACCGTATCCTGCAAGTATGCAAAGGGCTTGCCGAGGACAATTTGCCTACCGTGTTAGTCAGCCGTGACACCAATATGCGGGTGAAAGCCGCTATATTAGGCATTCAGGCCGAAGATTTCCGTAATGAAAAAGTCGCCAGCGTGGAAGAACAATATACAGGCCGCGCCATAGTGTATACCGCCTCCAACATCATTGATGCGTTTCATCAGGATGACAGCAATTATCTGGACCCAAGCGTGCTCCAGGTTTTTGACGAGGCTACTCACACTATGCTTCCCATTGAGCTGGTAACCAATCAGTTTTTATTAATTCGTTCCACCGACAACGACCGCCATACCGCCCTCGGGCGTTTTGACGGTCAAAAAATCGTGCATCTCAAATACCGCAGCCGTAATCCTTTCGGTGTTTCACCGCGCAATGTCGGGCAGGTGTTCATGCAAGAATGCCTGATGCTGAGCGCGGAAGAAGCACCGCTTGTTATTATTAAGGGCCCGGCCGGTACGGCTAAAACCTTCTATTCACTGGCCGTCGGCCTCTATAACCATCTGGACTGCCGCCCGCGTGCCTACCACCATGTATTAATCTGCCGCCCCAATGTACCCATGGATGAAGATCTTGGTTTTCTTCCCGGCTCGGAACAGGATAAGATCGATCCCTATATGCGCGCTATTCGCGACAATCTGTTTACCCTCATGTCAAGTCACAACATGACTGAGCCAAAAGAAATTGAGCAAGCCGAAGACACGGTGCAAATGCTGTTTGATAAACACATTATTCAGACCGAAGCCCTGGCCTACCAACGTGGCCGCTCACTGCAAAAATACTGGATTATTCTTGATGAAATGCAAAACTCTACTCCCCGCCAGGCCAAAGGAGTTATTACCCGTCCCGGCCTGGGCACCAAAATCATTCTCTTAGGCGACCCCGAGCAAATCGACCATCCCTTCCTGGACAGCCGCACCAACGGTCTGGTCTATGCGGCCGAGAAAATGAAAGGCAGCAAGCTATGCTTCCAGGTAACCTTAGACCATGATGAATGCGAACGTTCCCCCCTTGCCGCCGAAGCGTCATTAAGACTCTAAGAGAGTCTAACATAAAATCCCGCCCCTTTTCAGGGGCGGGATTTTATGTTAGACCAGCCACTGGACAACAGCCAATACCAGGCCGGCTATGCCACCGACAAATACGCCATTAATCCGAATCCAGTCAAGATCTTCGCCAGCCTTATCCTCAATAAATTGGTTAAGCTCCTCATCGGAAAGCTTACGCAGCGCACTGCCGGCGACTTGGCCGACAAGTGAATGCTCCTTATTGAAGATGTCGGTCAGCAATGTTTTCAAATAAGTTTCTGCCCGGTGCTGCAAAAGAGTGCTTTCCTTAACCTGCTGCCAATAACTTGCCAATTGGCCGGCAAGCCAGTCGGCCACAGAATCGCGGTAAGCCGAAGGCCGCTTAAACGCCTCCAGTATCGCCTGCACGACAGCAGTCAAAGGTCCGGCAAACGAAGCTCTGGCAAGCTGGCCATTCTTCCAGTCATCAATAATGGCCGCCCACTCAGGTGTTTCCAGGTTTACGGACACCTCCTTAAGTTCTTCCTGAAACCACTGGCGCACAGGGTGCTCCGGTCCGGCCAATTCATCAACTGTGCGAATAAGCTCCTCATGCAGGGCCGTTGCCGCATCCTCCAGGTTAATGCCGTCCATGCCCTCCAGTACCCCGGTAACCAGCGAAGCCAGCCAGTTCTTCTGAGCTGTGTTTTGTTTTAACTGCTCCAGATAGTTATAAATGGCCTCCCTGGTGCCCTCCTGCGCACACCTGACGGCAAGCTCGTTAACCACTGCCGTATAAAGCTCTCCTCCCTTTTCCTCCTGCAGGGTCCAGCGAAGCAGGGCAGCGGCCTGCGGGGCAGCCGACTGGCGCCTGAGTATAACTTTAAGCAAACGTTCACCATATTTGCCAACCGCCCCGGGATCTATCGTCTGGGCCAGTTCTGCCAGCAAAGTATCCAAAACCGTTCTGACACCGGCCTTACTTATACGGGTACCGGCATATGCCGTCAGTTTATCCAGAATATTAACCTGGTGAATCCGGTCGGCAATTGACTGTTTATTAAAGAAATCCTGCTCAATAGTACGGGTTAATGCCTCAATAATCCGTTCGCGGTTGCGGGGAACAAGCGCGGTATGATAAGGAAATCCCAGCGGCCGGCGAAATAATGCCGTAACGGCAAACCAGTCGGCAACACCACCGGCCAGGCTGGCTTCACTGATCGTTAACAAGGCGGCTGCCAGCTCATTGCCGGGATAATAATACTTTAACGCCAGCGCCCCGGCAAACAAACCGGCTGCCGCCGCAAGTACCCTGTTGGCCTGCCGCTTAACCGGCTTCATGGCGTCACTCCTGCCACGTAGGCGATCACAAACAAGATCATACCCGCAAAGCCCCCGACAACCGAACCATTAATGCGAATCATTTGCAAGTCATCCTTAACTTTATCTTCGATATAGTGCACCAGATCATCATTGCTGAAGCTTTCCAAATAAGCGCTGACAATCCGGCCAATTTCACCATGATTTTGGCCGACCCAGCGGCTAATCCAATCAGCCAGGTAATTATCAAAACCGGCCTGACGCTCCGGGTCGTGGGCAAATTCATCGGCCAGCTTCATCGCCTGCCTAACCGCCCACTTACTGCCGCCGGCAAGCATCTCCGGCTGAGAAGCCGGCAGTTCTGCCAATTGCCCGGCAATCCTTACCACCAGTGGGCGAAGTTCCACTTCAGCCTTCTCGGCCAACACCGGATCTGTCTGCAAACCATCGGCCAGGGTGACCGCCCAGTCGCGCAACCGCTCACGCAGCGGATGCTCCTGGTCGTATATTGCTTCCAACCATGCCGCCGTTTTTTTCTGAATGATGACGGCAACGTTAACCGGATCAAGCTTTAATAATTCCTGCAATATCCATTTTACCAGCTTGCGCTCACCATGCCTGGCGGCATAGGAATTCAGCGCGCCGCGGTATATATCGGCAATCAGCTTGGTCATATACGGCTCGCCCAGCAAGCGTTTCCCTTCAGTAATGAGAAAATCTATGCATTTATCCGCAAAGCCATGCTCTATCGACCAACGTAAAGCCTGACCGGCCAGCGGTGCTGCCTGCACACGCCCCGGGTGCTCTGCCAGCAGCCTGTCCAGCGCCGCTGACAGTTCTGCCGTCCGGATGCCGGTTGCCGCCTCCCGCAGCACATCTTCAGTTAATACCTGCAGCTGCTGCCTGGCCTCAGGCCTGTTGGCACAGCTCAGCAGCAGCCGGGCCAGTCCGGCTTTGGCCAGCGTGTCTTTGATATTGGCGGCAGTAATAATTTCTTCTTCCACCATAGCAACAATGGCGCTAAAAATGCGTTCACGATTTTTGGGGATAATGGCGGTACGGAATGGAATATTCAGCGGCCGGCGAAACAAGGCGGTTACTGCATACCAATCAGCCAGGCCCCCGACCATAGCCGCACCAAAGCCGCTATGCACCAGCCCGCCCCAAAAACTGTATTGCCAGGGATAACTCAGGCAAAACCCGGCAGCGGCAGCAGCCAGGGTTAGGCCTGCTTTACTGCTATTGTCAATACGCAAGCGATCCCGTCCTTTGCAGTTATTTTAGTAGTTACAAAATCAACCGCTTAGTCATGAGCTTTACGGCCAGCGGCATTAACAAAGCCGCCAGCAGTGCCAGCACCCCGGCATGCACCAGCAGGCTGGGATTACTGTTTCCCAAAACCAGCGCCCGGCATACTTCCACACTGTGATAAATCGGATTAAACCAGGCTACCGCCTGTGCCCAGCCCGGCATGGAATGGATGGGAAAAAATACGCCGGAAAAGAGATAAGCCGGTGTCAAAAACAAGGTTATGTAGTAATTAAATTTATCAATATTCTCAATGAGGCCGGTATAACAAATGGCTAACAGGGAAAATGCCAGCCCCGGAATGGCCAAAAACAGCGGAATCAATAATGCCCACCAGGACTGGACTTGCCCCAAGGCGGTAATGACTGTCAGAATAACCAGTCCAAACAGCATACTCTTACAGGTGCCGTACAAAATATCGCCGGCAACAATATCGCGGACAGTAACCGGACCGGCCAGCATAGCATGAAAAGTCTTTTGGTAATGGAGTCTGACAAAACTGCCATACGTACACTCAAACGAAGCGGCAAACATGGCTGAAGAAGCCACCATTCCTGGCGCAATATACTGGATATAGGACAACCCGTCGATATCCCGGACAAAGCTCCCCAGTCCATACCCCATAGCCGTAAGATAGAGCAGCGGTTCAATAAAGTTGAACATTACATTCGTAAACCATATCTTTTTAAACACTGCCAGGTGGCGGGCAAAAATTCGCAAAATGGCCATTATGCTTCGCCCCCTGCGCCGGTCAGCTTCAAAAACACATCCTCCAGATTGGACTGTCTGAGCAGGCAGGCATGCTGCGGCAGCCCCCACTCTTCCAGGCTGTGCCACAAGGCCTTCCCGTCGGCAGCATATAAAAAGAGACCATCCACCACCTGGATAACCTGACCGCCCCAGGCCGTAACCTTCTCCGCCAAACCGGCCGGCAATTCGCTTACCGGCAGGTGCACCTCAATCGCGTCAGGCAAAACATAGGTTTCAATCAAATGACGCGGGCTGCCTTCGGCCAAAATAATACCTTCATGCATGATGACCAGCCGGTCGCATAGCTGCACCGCCTCTTCCATGTAATGGGTCGTCAAAATCAGCGTTACTCCACTGGCTTTAAGGCTACGGAGCTTTTGCCATACCAAATGCCTGGCCTGAGGATCAAGCCCGGTGGTCGGTTCGTCCAGAATCACAATATCCGGCTGGTTTATCAGAGCCCGGGCAATGACCAGCCGCCGCTTCAGGCCGCCTGACAAGCTTTCGATCTTATTATGCTGCTTATCTTCAAGTCCCATGAAATCGAGCAGCTCCTGTCCCCGCTTCCTGGACTCGGTACGAGTAAGGCCAAAAACCACGCCATAAGCCTCCAGATTCTCCAGGACAGTCAACTCCACGTCCAAATTATCTTCCTGGGGCACAACACCCAACCGGGCCTTAATCGCCGGCGACGTCAGTCTGACCGGCTCTTGAAACAGCCACAGCCTGCCCTCCTCCACCGTGGACATGCCATACATCATGCGCATAGTCGTAGTTTTACCCGCGCCGTTATGGCCTAAAAAGCCATAGCACTCCCCGGCCTGAATGCTGAAGGAAATGCCTTTAAGCGCCCGGAAGCTGCCATATGTTTTGCCAAGGTTTTCGGCCCTGACAATTTGTTCATTCATGCTATCATCCTTCCATAAAGAAAAAGAGCAGTAGTATTATTCTAATAATACCACTGCTCTCAAAAATTCACCACACTATGCCGGTTTTACTTACTAACATTACCAATTATAATGCCTCTCAAGGCTGCCGGTGTACAAACACAATCCAATCGCCTGCCTGCTGATGTTGTTTCAACAGGTCGGGTATATCAGCAGAATCCTCCAGATAAACAGGCGTAATAACGGCTATCCGCAAATCCGGCTGTAATAATTGCAGCTTTTCCACGACTCCCAGCCGCCATTTGCTGTGAAAATCACCCTGGTAATGGATAATTTTATACTCCGGATGGGCCTGACGGTAGTTGGCAACACTCTCTGCCATCGTATCATCCTTCAGGCACTGCGCCTTGTAATAATCTTCAAGCTTATCCGGGCTGACCGGCATTGTTCCCATTTTACCGATTTCAGTCATGTGGGCGATAAACCGTTCCCGGTATTCCCCGTCCGGGGTAAGATGAAGCTGCGGCAGGTAACCCGTCATCTCTGGTGCAAGTTGTGCCAGCGATCCGGTTTTGGCATACTGTGCCGCCAGTGTGCGGGGAATATTGGCCGCAATGACCGGCAGCGAGTTAACGCCGGCAAACGCCACTAACGGCCGGTAGGCTTCTTGATAATTATTCCACGGACGGGACTTGGCCAGAAACTCCTGTTCAGTAATCTGGCCTGCCAGATAGTCGTCAAGCTGACCTTGCACATCACGCTCAAACATCTCGAGCGATACAGCCAGCTTGGGCTGATGGGCAAAGGTACGCTGCAGCAGTTCCAGCTCCAGTGCATGCAAAACCGCATTATCGTGATACTCCCCGAACACCAGGACATCATACTGCTGAATGAGTCCGGCCATTGCTTTGATGGTTGTTTCCTGGCCGGCGGCGGTATAAACCCGGTAATCGGCCTGAGCCGCCTGCACAGTGGTGGGCGCTGTCAGCAACAATATCACCGCCACAATATATTTTATTATACTCATCAGAATTTAAAGGTCATGCCGGCATGAACCATGGAGCCCAGTAGATGCAGGTGATCGTCCTTCTTATTAAAGATATTTTTTACACCAAGCTGGCTGCTGAAAGTGTCATTCCATTGTTTATTAACCGATACATTCCATAAATTGTAGGTTTTATGAATATCCTCCTTGGAGGAATATAAGTAATCTTTCTTCCACTCGTTCCATAACACCGCGCTGATGCCATTTTCCCGGGTATTGTCATAATGCAGCTGTACCGTTCCCTGCTGCTTGGCCCGGCCTTCCAGCCGCTGCCCGGTCGTCCCGGTGGCATCCAGATAGGTGTAGTTGAGCTTCAGCATTAGCTTGTCAGTCAGCTTGCGGCCAATTTCAAATTCCACACCGTCAATGTCGGCCTTGTCTTCATTTAAGTACTCTGAGTCCATACGAATCGGTCGTCCTGTTATCGGGTTATAAGTTGTCACCGTATTCGTTGATATAAGGTCTTTTACATCATTGACAAAATAGGTTACTTTGCCGAAGGTATTGCCTCTCTCCCCTTCAAGAGCCAGCTCATAGCTGGTGGATTTTTCCGGCTTCAAATCAGGGTTGCCGGTTACATGTATTGTCATACCACCCATTACTTTTGTCATTTCCATATACATGTCGTCCAGGCTGGGAGCTTTAAAGCCCTTGCCGACATTCAGCTTTAAACGGGAATGGTCGCTCATTTTGTAGGTCATACCCAGCTTGGGACTGACATTGCCGGAAAAGAGGTCGCTGTCGTCATACCGTACCGAAGGAATAATCAGCAGGCGGTCATTGACCAGCCACTCATCCTGCACATAAATGGCCGAATAATCGATATCGGCTTCCGAGCCTTGTTTGGTAATATTGCCGTAGGTGATGTCAAAAATGTTTTTGCCACCGGTGCCGAGTCGCGTTCCCCGGTATTTCTCCTGCCGGATTTCCCCGCCGGCTGTCAGCAGATGGTTATCCGCAACCTGGGTGGAAACATGGCCTTCCAGGGTCCAGCTTTTACGTTTGTAAACATCGAAGCCGGTTAAGTCGCCGTTGCTGGCTAAAAAGTTTTTGTCGACTTTTTCCTGCTCCCCGTAATAGGTCCGTATTTGATAATCACCGTTTTTCATTTTGCCGCGCAGTCCCAGGCTGTATTGGTCCCGGGTATTATCATACTTGTCATTGCGCGGAGCTCCCGCGGTTGTGGTTTGGCGCGCCTTCAAGTCCTCGCGCAATATATCAACAGAGACATCAAGGAAGGTATTATCAGCTAAATCATAGGTACCCTCCAGGTTAAAATTATCCCGGCGGCCGAATTGATTTTGGCTGGTGCCGTCGTCATTTTCTATGATATCACTCTTCGTCCGGTCGGCGCTGGCAATCCAGGACCATTTGCCTTGCTTGCCGCTGTCATAGCGGAGAAAATAATTGTCCAGACCGTCACTCATGCTGTCACTGTAGCGCTGGGGACTGAAGGAAAAAGTAAATTCCTCCTTCTCCGGTTTGCGGGTTATGATATTAATTACCCCCCCAAGGGCATCCGACCCGTACATAGAGCTGACCGGTCCCCGGACAATCTCAATCCGTTCAATATTCTCCATTTTGATCCGTTCCAGCTCATACGAATTGGCAGTCGCATAGCTGGCTTCCGAAATCAGTCGTTTGCCGTTAACCAGAATCAGTGAGTGCCGTGTCGACATCCCCCGCACGGTTACCTCACTGCCAGCCATGGCCGGGGCGGAAACATTGATGCTGGTAGCCAGCTGCAAGGCGTCGGCCAGCGTATGCGCTCCGATTTTGTCCAAATCCTCTCTGGTAATAACCTCAACAGCCGACGGGGTTTCTTTAATCTCCTGCTCAGTTCTGGTGGCTGTGATCGTCACATTGCGGGTATCGACGGCCTGTTCCTCCGCATAGACCGGCATGGCCAGGGCGGTTAACACCGACAGGCTCAGCAGCGTCAGCTTCCCGGGATTTTTAAACACGTTTTTCATCGCCACAACTCCTCGTATAATTAAAATAAAAATAACAAAACTCCATGCGATATAAACCGTCATGGAGCTCACAGGCTCTCTTATGTTCCCGGCATCAGCCCTGGGCGGCGATCGGCTCCACTTCCACCGAATGGTCCCCGTCCAGCAGGGCATGCAGGCATTCTAATACCGATTGCGTAATATTCATATGCCAGAACTGTCCGGCCACCGTTAAGCGGACAAGGTCGGCCCGGCGCTTAAGCAGGCCACGTGACTCCCAAATATCCAGCAGGGCTTCCAATTCCCAGACAACGGCCCCATAGTGTTTTGCCAGGACGGGCAGACTTAAATATCCCCGCTCCAGCTGGCCGACAACCATATTATGAAGCTCACTGCCCTCAGGCTGCAGCGCCATCGCGGCAACAGGCTTATGCCCTTCCTCAATACTCTTGATATAAGCAGCCATATTCCGGTGCAAAAACATGGTTACACCGCCGACATTGCCGCCGGCTCCGGCGCCAAACGGAATGACATTATGTCCCGCCTTGGTAAGGGTATTGTACAGGCTGCGCTCCCGGGTGGTTTTTCCCCAGTGGCAGTTGCTGAGCCGGGAAAATATACCGGCCGACAAAGTAGCCTCAGCCAGGGCAAACATTTCGGCCTGCTCGGCGGTGGTAGCAGCCGGCGGCAGTTTCCCGGCAGTAATCGCCTGCCGCAGAGCACTGTTCGGATAAATATTAAGCTGATATAAGTCCAGTCCGTCAATGGCCGCCAGCTTCAGCAACCGGATGTCGTTGGCCCAGACTTCACCGGTTTGATGAGGCAACCCATACATCAGGTCGATAATCACGGCCGCCTGGTTATAGCCTGACAGCAGCTCCAGCTTCGCCAAAATGGTCTCCGTATCATCCATGCGGCCAACCGCACGCCGCACGCCGGTATCGAAGGACTGAACACCGATGGAAACGCGGTTTACCCCATGGGACAGCCAGGCTTCTATTTTGGCCGGTACCAAATCATTAATCCGCCCTTCAAGTGTTAACTCATAGTCATTGGCCAGCGGCAAGCAATCCTGAATCGCCCCCAGTAGACGGGAAACATTTTGCGGCGCCAGGGTACTCGGGGTTCCGCCGCCGATAAATACGGCATTGACCGGTCCACTGTCCAGATAGCGGCTGCCTTTACTCAGCTGCAGCTCTTTAACCAGACTGTCAATATACAGGGTTTCCATTTCCTCATTCGAGTAATTCTGGAAAAAACCGCAATACAGGCAGCGCTGCCGGCAAAACGGGATATGAATATAGGCAACACGCTGTTCCGGTTTTACTTTTTGTTTCAGCAACGACTGCCAGGTACTCTGCCAATTGCCTGGCAGCAGCGGCTTGCCGCGGACGCCGGCATGCACCACCCGGCGTTTTTCAAAGGCGGAGGTCAGCGGCTCACCGGCCGCAGTGCCAACAGTCAGAGCATATTGTTCGGAATCCATAGCAGTCAAAATTTGGTTTAATCTGTTTCCTCGCAAGCGGCAGTCACCTCACTTTTCCCCGGCTGGTTGCAGCAGTTTTATTTTTATATCGGTAAATACCGCCCGTGCTGCCTGCAAGTCTCCGGCATCAGGGTGCTTGGCAGCTTCCGCATAACGCGCCAGCCGCTCCGGTGTAACAGCATGCGGATGATCTCCCGGCATTTTCTTAAACTGTTCTATTAAACGGGGGTCAATTTTTCCCTGGCAGATAAACGTTCCCACCAACTGGTTACTGGCATCCAGGAATGCGGCGGCATTCTTCAGGCTGTCAGCAGCATGCTCGGAATCGGGATAGGCGCCCAGCGTGGCAAATAAGGAAACAGGCTTGCCCTCAATGGTCTTAAGAAACTCCTGAGCTTTTTTATCAGCAGTTCCTTTATCCACCCAAAAGCCAACTGCCACAAAATCATAATCTGCCGGTGACGGCGCTGTCTCCACCGGAAACAAGCCGGCTTCCGGACCAAAAACCTCATGGATGGCTTCTGCCACCAGCTTGGTATTCCCGGTTAAACTTGAGTAAACAATTAACGTCTTCATCATAAAGCCTCCCGTAAATTTTTATTCACTATAATTTTTTAACCCCCGTGCCCCCCAGAGCAGCAATCCCAGGCCCATTAACCCCAATATTGCTGTATTGGCGGCAGCCTGACTGTCCCAGGCCGGCAGCCGCATCAGTTTGTTGGCAAGGCTTAACGGCAAAACCGAGACAATGGTTTGCAAAGCGGGCGGTAGATTCTGAACAGGAAAAAACGAACCGCAGAAAAAAATCATGGGGGTAATAATAAAATTATTAACAAGCGATATGTCGTCCGGATCGGCAATGGCTAAGCCCAAAGCAACTCCCAGCGCAGCAAAGAAAAAAGCCGATAACAGTATGGCGATTACGGCAATGCCGGACAGTGCCGGAACAGCAAACGCCAGCCAGGCGACACTATATACCAGCCCACCCATTAATACCCCACGGGTTATGCCTGCCAGGACAATACCGCCGACAATTTGCAGCGCCGGCACCGGACTTAAAAAAACCGTCTGAAAGGTATGGAAATATAATCTCCCGGCACTTACCGACAGGGCGGTCTGCTGAAAAGAGTTGAGCATGACTGTCAGGCTGACAATTCCGGTAGTCAAAAAAGGTACATAGCCGCCGCTGACCTCAACCCGGGAGCCCAGCCCCAGGCCAAAAGCAAATAAGTAGATAACCGGAAACATCACTGCTGAAAAAACATAGCCCAGCTTGCCGATTTTTTTCTGCATTAACAGCATCTCCCGGCAGTATACAGCAAAGCAGCCGTTCATGCCTGCCCCTCCCTGATTAAACGGAGAAAGGCGGTTTCCAGTGTCGTTTTCTTATCATTACCGGACTCAGCGTCAGCCAGTCGCTTAATCCCGTCCGGTGTATCAACAGCAACAATCTGCCCTGCTTTCAACAAGGCCACCCGCTGGCACAGCTGTTCGGCTTCCTCCATATAGTGAGTTGTCATAAAAATAGTGGTGCCGGCAGCCGCCAGTCCCCGGATCATAGCCCATATATCCTGCCTGACATCCGGGTCAAGCCCGACTGTCGGCTCGTCCAACAGCAGCAGCCGGGGTTCGGGTAAAAGCGCCCGGGCAATCAAGAGCCGCCGGGCCATGCCGCCGGATAAAACGCCTACCCGCTTGCTGCACAGCTCTGTCAAATTGAACTTATATACAAGCTGTTCCACCCGCTGCCGGGGTTTGGCAACCCCATACAGCCTGGCATAGGTAAGTAATGCCTCCTGCACCGTGAACTCACGTTCCAGATTATTTTCCTGGGCCACCAGGGCAATACTTTGTTTCATGCCCAGCCGTTCCCCGCCCCCATCCCGGCCAAACAGCGTCAGTTGACCACCGTCAGGACGGCTCAGTCCGGCAACCAGCTTCATCAGCGTGGTCTTGCCGGCACCGTTAGGGCCAAGCAGGCCAAAGGTTTCTCCCTGGGCTACCGTTAAGGAGATACCGCGCAATATCTGCTGTTTATCATAGGCTTTGGCAAGCCTGTGCAGAACCAGGGCGGCCTCAGGCTCCCGGTGCGAGGCAAGTGTCGTGCGGGAAACAGACAAGATGTGAACTACCTCCTTGTTCAACCGTCATCACCGTGGTTTCAACCCCGTACAAGGAACGCAGGTTTTCAGCGGTAAATACTTCTTTTACCGAGCCGTCGGCAAAAATCCGGCCGTCTTTAATGGCGATAATCCGCTGACTGAAGCGGGCCGCATGATTCAAATCATGCAATACCATGACAACCGTAAGCTGCCGGTCCTGATGCAGTTTGCGAACCAGTTTCATTAATTCCAGCTGGTGATGCAGATCCAGGTAAGTGGTCGGTTCATCCAGCAGCAGCAGGCGGGGCTGCTGGGCCAGCGCCATGGCCAGCCAGGCCCGCTGCCGTTCACCGCCTGACAAGCTGTCCAGACGGCAGTGCTGCATTGCCTGCATGCCGGTAGCTGCCAGTGCTTCGGCCATACAGGCTTGATCAGCGGTTGCCAGCTGTTCAAACATTTTTTTATAAGGCATCCGCCCATATGCCACCAGATCATTGACTGTCATATCCCCCGGGGCGTGTACCGTCTGGGGTAGAATTGCCATAATCCGGGCCACCTCCCGGGGCGGCAGGCAGTGAATATCTTTGCCGTCTAAGAGGACACTGCCGGCCAACGGCGGCAACAACCGGCTCAACGCCTTCAGCAGTGTCGATTTTCCCGAACCGTTGGGTCCGATTATCGAGATTACTTCCGGTTTGTCAATCACCAGATCCAGCTGCGGCGCAATTACCTTATGGCCATAACCCAGCTTGGCGGCACGCACTTCCATAGTGTGGTTCATCGTCTCATCCCCTTTCGCAGCAAGTAAATAAAGAACGGAGCTCCCAGAAAGGCCATAAAAATTCCCACAGGCACTTCCACCGGACTGAACAGCGTACGGGCCACCGTATCGGCGGCTACTACCAGCGTAGCGCCCAGCACTGCCGCGCAGGGCAGCAAATACTCGAAATCAGACCCCACCAGCATGCGGGTTATATGGGGAACAATCAGCCCGACAAAGCCTAACAGACCTGCGACACTTACTGCGGAAGCCGCCAGCAGCGCCGCCAGCACCACCAGCAAAAACCGCGCCCATTCCACCCTGATACCCAGTCCCTTAGCCACATCGTCCCCTAATTGCAGCGCGTTCAAATACCGGTAAGACAGTACCGCGCCCACTATGCCGATAATACTGTAAGGTAAAATCATACTGACATGATCCCAGCTGCGGCCCTGAAAGCCTCCGGCCATCCAATTGACTACCCCCTGAACCTTATCGGAATGAAAGACCATGAGCGCGCTCATGCCGCCGCCGAAAAAAGCGGCCAGCGCCACACCGGCCAAAATCAGCCTGAGCGGCCGCACCCCCCGGTCCCAGGACAATAAAAATACAATTGCGGCAGCCACCAGAGCGCCGGCAAAAGCCATCGCCGGTACCAGCACCGTCAGCCCCGGCCACAAAATCATCACCGCCATAGCGGCCAGCCCGGCTCCCGCCGACACGCCGATAATTCCGGGGTCGGCCAGCGGATTGCGCAGCACACCTTGCAGAATGCAGCCGGCAAGTGCCAGGTTTATCCCGGTCAAAGCCCCGACAAGCACCCGGGGAATCCGGATATTATAAATAATCTGGTAAACCTCCGTACCGGCCGGAGAAGCAAACACATTCCAGATGTCAGACATACTGACAGATACGGCACCCACCCTGATGCTAATTAACAGCGCTAGAGCCAAGGCCGCCAGCCCGGTAATACTGATAACCGCCCGTCGGGTCATCCGCGGATCTGCAGCCAATTCTCTCACTACTCAGCCACCTCCGGATATAAATGACCGGCCAGAACAGTCAAGGCTTCATCCACCTGAGTCCCGGGATTAACGGCAAACAGCTTGTACGGCAGCCGGTGAACCTGGTTATTAGCTACAGCCCTCAGCCCGCGCCATGCCGGATGGCTGGCCAGTTCATTGCTGAATTTGTCGCTTACTTTATCATCAGGACTATGGGTGATCAACAAAATCTTATCCGGGTTTTGCTTGGCAATATACTCCATACTGAGTGGTACATATCCCATATGACTCTGGCCGTCATCGCCCTGATCACCCAGATTAACAGCCCCCAGCCGTTTGACCAAATCACCGGTAAAGCTGCGCGAAGTTGCCATATGGAAACTTTCCGGCGACCCCCAGATAACGACAACCTTAGGTGCGGGGCGGTTTTTATTTTTAGCAAGTATGGCTTCATATCTTGACTGAATTTTGCCGATAACGGCGGCAGCCTGTTCCGGCTTTCCTGCTAAATCCCCATAAAACTGCAAGGTATCGATAATATGCTGATAGTTTTCCAGCGACTGCAGCAAAATGGGAATCCCCGCCTTATCCAGCACCGGAATCAGGTTATGATGAAAGGGCATGTTAACCCCCAAAATTAAATCAGGCTTAAGAGTAACAATTTGCTCAAGGTTGGGATTCGGCGTACTGCCAACAGCCGGCACGGCCGCTACCGCCTCCTTCACCGCCTGCGGCAAAGCTTCGGTACTGGGGCGCCCAACCACCGTCCCTCCCACAGCGTAAAATAACTCCAGGCTGGAAGCGTTCAGGACAATTACCCGTGCCGGCCGGCGGGGTATTTCCACCTGCCTGCCGGCGCTGTCGGTTACACGGCAGAGCTCGGGCGCCTGACTGGCTGCGGGCTGTGACTGGCCTTTCCATAAAAACCATGCACAGGCAGTCAGCAATACAACCAGCAGGCCAAGTGTCAGTTTAGTAATAGTTTGACCCATATTTTCCCCTCATTTCTGCATTTGTCATGCTGTCATTCGATTTGATAGTCTATCGGAATATTCATGGCAATCATTTGCCCGGTGTTATGGGTAAACGGACAAACCTTCCGCACCAGCGCCAGAGCGGCCTCATCCAGAGCAGCCACCCCTGAGGAACGCAGCACCTGTACACTGGCCAGTTCACCAACCTCATTCAAACGTACCGCCACCGTGACCGTTCCTTCCTGACCCCGGCGCCTTGCCATATAAGGGTAATCCTTGCGTTTTTCAATTTGCTGGAGAAACGCATTAATAATACTGTCAAGCTCCCCGCCGCCAGGCGCCTTGGCAGCAGCCCTCCCAGAGCCCAAGCCGGCAACAGGCTCTGCTGCAGTGCTTTTACCGACGCCACCGGCGACTCCGGCAACCGCTGCTGTTACAACCGGACTTTCACTTCCCGCCAATGCATGTCCGGCACGCGGGACAGCCACTTGTCTGTCCACAGAACTAACTGCCGGACGGGAAACAACCGGCTTTGCTTGGGTCTCCTCCGGGCTGGCAGGGGAAACCGCAGGCGCAGGCTCGCTGCTTTGACTGCTGCTGCCCTCCACGGCCGTAAGCTCAATAAGCATCTGCCGTTCCGGCAACGGCTGGGAATCTATATTGCCAAGCACCGCTACCAGTAAAATGCCGCAGAGCAAATGAACGACACAAGATAAACTAAAGGCCTTATACCAACACATGCCATAGGTCATCTAATCACCTCACTTCAATAAAACACGCCGCAACTCCCGCTTTGTCCGGCAATAAAAAAACTCCGTGCAATACTACCCGCACGGAGCTCTCGGCTCTCTGAAGATTATGTAGACTAAATTGTGTTACGCTTCCTCATTTACCAACTGCTGATCTTTGTCCCGGATTCTTGGCTGGATTTGCCGATATTCTGAACAACACCGCAACGCGAACACTTGATTTCAACATCTTCAGCAATGCCGCGAAACAATAGTCGATTGCACCGAAAACAACGGACTTCCGGCAATCTTGATTTTGGCGGTCGCAAATTATTTAATTTAGTCTCCATGTGCACCACTCCAATAGATTGATAGAATACCCCTGTATCGAAAATAAAGCTCCGTGCCCGGTCTTAAGGTGCACGGAGCTCTCAGGCTCTCTTCTATAACCATTATATTGATAATGATTATCAAAGTCAACAGCTTTCTGAGAAAATTAAGCAAAAAAAATTATTATTATTACTATACCTCTATCGCCGGAAAAATCCCATAGCTTGGCCGGCTGTACACCTCTTTATTTACCATTTATTCTTGACAAAAAGGTCTTCCTGTTTTTATAATATTAATGAGAATGATTCTTAAAAGAGAGCCTCGAGCTCCGCGATGAAATAGTATTTCACGCGGAGCTTATTTGTTTTAGCCGTTAACCGCTTCCGCTCCTCATGGGGGAAGCTGAGCCTTGCGCCGGCAAAGGTGCGTCATACGTATCCTGGTAAATTTAAGCAAAAAGGAGTAATCGCATGAAAACACAGCCTACCACCGGTAAAGTAAATACGGCAGGCTTCAGCGAATGCCGTTGTCCCAACTGCAACAGACTGCTTTTTAAAGGCCGGGTAAAATATGTTGAGATTCAGTGCCCTAAATGCCGTTTAGTGCAAACAATAAAAAAGGGAAGATCCCTGCGCCTGGTCGCGCTCAATCCCTCCAATGTCGATCTGTATTATGCTGCCGGCGGACAATTAATCGGCCGGCCCAGCACCACGGCCCTGCCTTCTGATTTGCTGGAAAAAATCAAAGATGTCCCGGAGGTTGGTGAAACCCCCTGCCCGAATATTGATCAGATCATTGCCCTAAAGCCTGACCTGGTATTGGCGGCCGATACTCATGTAAAACAGCCAACCCTCTCGACCCTGGAGAAAGCCGGTATACCGGTATATTTCCAACGCTTGGACAGTTTCCAGGAAATCAGCCAGGCCTTGCGCTTTTACGGCGAATTAGCCGACCGCCCCGGACAAGCCAACGAGGTAATTGACCGCTTGGACAGCAAATTACAGCAGGCCCAGGAAAGAAGCAAAAATAAACCCTCGCCCCGGGTACTCACTGTCTGGGGCTCGCTGGAGAAATTGTATATGGCCTTGCCCAACAGTTTTATCGGCGATCTCATCAGCCGCCTCAATGCACTTAATGTGGCTGTTGACAGCGATAACCCGGCCACACAGTATGCGCCGCTAACACTGGAATTTGCACTGCAAGCCGATCCGGACCTGATTTTGCTGATTAATCACAGCGATGAAGCTAAGGTTGGCGATAAAATCCGCAATGAACTCATGCTTCACCCTGCCTGGCAAAAGCTTAAAGCCGTGCAGCAAAATCAGGTATATCAATTGCCCTATCAGCTGTTTGCGGTTAATCCGGCCAGCCGGGCGGATATGGCCATAGATTTCCTGTCAAATTTATTTTATCCTGAGCCTCCTTACTGATGAAGGTCATGAAGTTATATGGATTAACGTACTGTTCCGAATAGCAATAAAAGTCCACCGATCACCGGAATAGTTACCATGGTAGTTTTCAAAATAACGGGAGGTAACCGTCTTGTAAACTTCGCACCGATATAGGTTCCGGTCATCAGTCCGGCAATAACCTTAGCTAATAAGCTAAAAGCCAAATGACCGTTAATAAGGTAACCTATTCCACCGAAAAGGGCAATAGGTAAAGAAATGAGCATGGTTGTGCCTGCCGCTTGGTGAACCGGCATGTTGAAAATAGTTAACAGCCCAATTAAAATAAAAGGCATACCGCCTATCCCGAAGGTACCGGACATAATTCCCGAGACGATACCCACCCCGCTGGCGGCCCCCCAATACCGAGCCCCGGTTGGCGCCGTGAATCCTTTCGCAAAGGATTCTATCCATTCCGGGAAATAAACCCTGATTGCAAGCAAGAAAGCCGATAGAAACAGCATACCGCCGGTCAGCCATTTTAGCTCACCGGCTGGGAGCAAACCAGCGAGCTGTGCACCCAAAAGTGCACCTACTGCGCCAAACATGCCGACAACAACCCCACATTTTACAACAACATTATCCTCCCGGTAATGGCTGTACGTGCCTGAAACTGTTGTAAACACCATCGCCCCCAGAGATGTCCCCAATGCGGTATGAAGCGGGATGCCGAACACTACGGATAAAACCGCAATGACGACTCCCGCTCCCCCGGCACCAACGAAGCCAAGCATCAGTCCCATGATGAACATTACAAAAATAATCAACATATATTTTCCTCACTATTAAAATAAAAGACGGCTGCTGGCTGCCGCCTTTTATTTTTTATTGGGCTTACTTAGCGCAATAGCCCTTTTGTTTTATTTTACCTCCACATAGGCATCCATGGTTCCGCCCGGAGCAATCATCGGCGTAACCAAATCGTTGGTGGCGATATTGGCCACAATCAGTGACGGACCCGGACGTTCCCAGGCGGCGGCAACCGCCTGACTGAATTCTTCCCGGCAATTGGTCACAGCTGCCGGAATGCCGAAGGCAGCGGCAAAAGCCGAAAAGTCCATCGGCGTAGGCAGCAGCGAAGCCGAATAACGCTGCCCGTAAAAGCAGTGCTGCAGTTGTCTGACCATACCCAGACTGTGGTTGTTAATCACAATGGAAATGATGGGCAGACCCTCTGCCGTTACCGTATAAAGTTCACAGCCGGTCATCTTCAGTGCACCGTCACCGACAATATGGACCACCCGTTTATCCGGCCTTGCCAGTTGCGCTCCCACTGCCGCCGGCAAACCAAAACCCATGGCCCCCAGACCGCCGGAAGTCAGAAACCCGCGTGGACTATTTACCGAAAGTTTCTGCGCGGCCCACATCTGGTGCTGGCCAACATCGGTTACATAGATTACCCCTTTGTCGCCCAACTGGCGGTTGAGCTCGCCCATAATCTCCTCTGCGGTGAATGCCGCCCCGGCAGTCTCACGATACATGGCCTGCCACTTGCGGATGGTTTCCCACCAGGCTGGCCGTTCTGCCGGCTTTACTGCCTGACAGATGCCTGTAAGGATGGCATTCATTTCACCAACCAGCGGCACACTTGCATCCACATTTTTGTGAACTTCCGCCGGATCAATATCAATGTGAATAATGGTTTTACCGGCGGCATAGCTGGCGCGGTCACCGGTTACCCGGTCATTGAAGCGGCTGCCGGTAACAATGAGCACATCGGCCTCGTGTACAGCCTGATTAGCTGATTTCAGCCCATGAAGACCTGTCAGGCCCAGATGGTTGGGATGAGTTCCGGGCAATGCCCCAATGCCCATCAGGGTGGTGACTACCGGCAAGCCGCACTGCTCGGCAAACTGGGTGAGGGTGCCGGCAGCATTGGCGCTGATACAGCCGCCGCCCGCAATAATAACCGGCCTCTCAGCCGCGCTGACGGCAGCCGCCGCTTTAGCGATAAGCTCCGGCAAATCCGGCGACTGCCTGACAAGCGTCTGCCGCTGATATTCGCTGTCAAACTCAATAAAGTCATAAGTATTGCTCTGAATGTCACGCGGTATATCCACCAGCACCGGTCCGGGCCGTCCCGAGCGGGCGATGGCAAAGGCCCGCCGCAGGGTTTCTATCAGCTTGCCGCTGTCCTTGACCAGGAAGTTATGTTTGGTAATCGGCATAGTAATACCGGTAATATCAATTTCCTGGAAGGCATCACGGCCTATCAGGCTGGTTTGTACCTGCCCGGTAATAGCCACTACCGGTATGGAGTCCATAAAAGCAGCCGCCAGACCTGTCACCAGATTGGTAGCCCCCGGACCGGAAGTGGCAATACATACTCCTGCCCGGCCGCTGGCTCTGGCATACCCGTCAGCAGCATGGGCGGCTCCCTGCTCATGTACTGTCAGCACATGACGGACAGGTGAGCCATAAAGTGCGTCATACAGCGGCAAAATGGTTCCCCCGGGATACCCGAATACCGTATCTACACCTTCTCTAACCAGGCATTTAACGATGGCTTGCGCGCCTGTCATGTGCATAACATCACCCCAATCTATCGATTACTTGTTGCTGCATTTCATCGGTCGATACCTTGGTAAAGCCTTGCTGATAAATATCAGCCGTGCGATAACCGTCAGCCAATACCCGGTCAACGGCTTGTTCAATCATGGCGGCGGCGGCTTCCTGTTCCAGTGAATACCTGAACAGCATGGCTGCCGACAAAATGGTTCCTAACGGATTGGCAATCCCCTTGCCGGCAATATCAGGCGCCGAACCATGAATCGGTTCGTACAAGCCGGTGCCGTCTCCCAGGCTGGCTGACGGCAATAAGCCGATAGAGCCTGACAGTACCGCGGCCTCATCACTTAAAATATCGCCAAACAGATTACCGGTAACAATTACATCAAAGCTGCCCGGATTCAGCACCAGCTGCATCGCGCAATTGTCCACATACATATGCTCTAACTTCACTTGATCAAAACCGGCTGCCACCAGGGTAGCCACTTTGCGCCACAGGCGGGATGCCGCCAATACATTGGCTTTATCTACAGACATGACCCGGCCTTTGCGCCCAAGAGCCGCCCGGCAGGCCATCCGCACAATGCGTTCAATCTCAGGCCGGCTGTACATTTCCTTGTCCCAGGCCTGTTCCACACCGTCAACCACAACCGCCTCCTGACGGTCGCCAAAATAAATGCCGCCGGTCAGCTCGCGGACAATAAGAATATCCACGGCACTGACGATCTCCGGTTTTAACGGCGACTGATTGGCCAGTGCCGGAAACACTTTAATTGGCCGCAGGTTCGCATAGAGTCCAAGCTCCTTGCGCAAACCCAGAATGGCCTTTTCCGCTCTGAGTTCGGGCGCGACATGATCCCATTTCGGACCGCCGACAGCACCTAACAACACGCCGTCGGCCTTGCGGCAGGCCGCTACCGTTTCCTCCGGGAGCGGCACGCCATATTCGTCAATGGCGGCCCCACCGGCATGCTTGCTTTCATAGGTAAAACTAAATCCACATTTAGCCGCAGCCGCTTGCGCCACACTCAGCGCTGCAGCGGTAATTTCCGCACCAATACCGTCACCGGGAATAACTACAATATGCTTGCTCATGGTTACCCTCCCTAACCCATTTTGGGAAGAGAGATTGCCACACTGTCTTCCCGCAGGGAGGCTCTACAGCCGGTCATTGCGTGAAAGTACGAGGCAATCTCTCTTTTAGTTGTTATTTCTCTAATTTCTTTTTTGTATAGCTAACCAGGCCGCCAGCCTGGGCAATCTCCTGAATAAAGCCAGGCAGCGCAGGTACGGTGAAGCTTTCACCGGTATTTGCGTTTTTAGCAACCCCGGCAGCCAAATCTACCTCCAGCATGTCGCCGGCCTTGATATTAATATCGCCTTCCCCCAGTTCAATCAGCGGCAGGCCAATATTAATGGCATTGCGGTAAAAGATGCGGGCAAAGCTTTCGGCCACCACACAGGCAACACCGGCGGCCTTGAGCGCCCCTGGCGCATGTTCCCGGGACGAGCCGCAGCCAAAATTCTTGCCGGCTACAATAATATCACCTTGCTGTACCCTGCCGGCAAATTCAGGGTCGATATCTTCCATGGCATGGGCTGCCAGTTCTTTCATATCAGCCGTATTCAGGTACCGGGCCGGAATAATTACATCGGTATCCACATTATGGCCATAGCGCCATACTTTTCCGGAAAACCTCATCATGCTACCTCCTCTGGGCCGGCAATTCGCCCTAATACGGCACTTGCCGCCGCCACCGCCGGACCGGCCAGATATACTTCACTGTCGACATGCCCCATCCGTCCGCGGAAATTGCGGTTAGTAGTGGCCACCGCCCGCTCGCCTTTAGCCAGGATGCCCATATGCCCGCCCAGGCAAGGTCCGCAGGTTGGTGTGCTGACAACCGCGCCGGCTTTGACAAAGATTTCAACATAACCTAATTTTACAGCTTCCAAATATACATCCTGACTGCCGGGAATGATAATGGCCCTGACATCCTCATGCACCTGATGCCCGTCAATAATGGCCGCAGCCTGCGCCAAATCTTCAATCCGCCCATTGGTACAGGAACCGATAACCACCTGATGGATCGGCGTGGGCGCCATATCACTTACCGGCCGGACGTTTTCCGGCAAATGCGGCAAGGCAACCACCGGTGTAAGCTCACTTAAGTTAATCGTCACCGTCCGGACATATTCGGCATCCGGGTCGGCAGCCACCGGTGTATACGGCTTTTTAACCCGTCCGTCCAGATACTGCCGGGTAACATCATCTACCGGAAAAATGCCGTTTTTGGCTCCGGCTTCAATCGCCATATTAGCAATTGTCAGCCTATCGGTCATGGTCAAGGAAGCGATGCCTTCACCGGCAAACTCCAGCGACTGGTAACGGGCGCCGTCAACACCAATCATACCGATCAGCTTTAAAACAACATCCTTACCTGACACCCATTTAGCCAGCTTGCCTGTCAGTTCTACCTTAATGCTTGCCGGCACTTTGAACCAGGTCTCGCCGGTTGCCATGGCGCATGCCATGTCTGTCGAGCCGACCCCGGTGGCAAAGGCGCCAACAGCACCGTAGGTACAGGTATGTGAGTCGGCACCGATAATAATCTCACCAGGAGCCACCAGGCCCTGCTCCGGCAGCAATACGTGCTCAATCCCCATGCGCCCCACTTCAAAGTAGTGGGTAATATTGTGTTTTCTGGCAAATTCGCGCATGGTCTTGGCCATTTCGGCTGATTTAATGTCTTTGTTGGGCGTAAAATGGTCAGGCACCAACGCAATTTTATCTTTATCGAAAACTTTGTCACTGATTTGCTCAAATTCCTTGATAGCCGGCGGTGTTGTAATATCATTACCCAGCACCAGATCCAGTTTGGCCTCAATCAATTGGCCTGGCTGCACTTCCGGCAAACCGGCATGGGCAGCAAAGATTTTTTCCGTCATCGTCATAGGTCTGGCCATATACATTACCTCCCAGCAGCCTGCTGAATGTCGGGAAACCCGCAAACAGCCAGCATTTTGTTTATTGCATTGACATAAGCTTTAGCACTTGCTTCGATAACATCGATGGAAAGACCCCGGCCGCTAAAGGTACGGCCATCCTGTTCAATCCATACTGTGGCTTCCCCCAGCGCGTCCTCGCCGCCGGTTACCGCTTTCAGTTGGTAGTCGTGAAGGCCGACAGGGAAGCCTACGGCCTGCTCAATGGCCTTGAAAGCAGCATCTACCGGGCCGGTGCCGCAGCTGGCGGCTTCACAGATTCCCGCACTTGTCCTGAGCTGCACCGAAGCGGTCGCCACCATCTTGTTGCCACTGGCTACATGATGATATTCCAGCGTATACCATTCCGGCCGGACAGCTGCCTTTTCGACAATAAGGGCTTCAATATCTTTATCAAATACCATCTTTTTGCGGTCAGCCAAATCCTTAAACTTGACAAACAGCTGATTAATGGCATCGGCGTCAAGCTCATAGCCCAGATATTTCAGGCGTTCTTCAAACGCATGGCGGCCGGAATGCTTGCCAAGAACAATCGCACTGCGGCTGACGCCTACCGATTCGGGGCTCATAATTTCGTAAGTCAGCGGGTTATTCAACATACCGTGCTGATGAATTCCCGATTCGTGAGCAAAAGCGTTGTCGCCCACCACCGCTTTATTCGGCGGTACGGCAGTACCTGTCAGGGTGCTGACAAGACGGGAGGTCCGGTAAATCTGCCGGGTATTGATATTGGTCAGAGCATGATAGTATTCGCGGCGGGTATTAAGCGCCATAACCAGCTCTTCCATGGCAGCATTGCCTGCTCGCTCTCCCAGACCGTTTACCGTACATTCCACCTGTCCGGCACCGGCGGCAACCGCTGCCAGCGAGTTCGCCACCGCCATGCCAAGATCGTCATGGCAGTGCACGCTGATAGTTGCCTGATCAATATTGGGTACATGTTCACGGATATAAGTGATCAACGCACCGAACTCAGCCGGCGTGGTGTAGCCTACAGTATCAGGTACATTGATGACGTTAGCACCGGCTGCAATGACCCGCTCGTACACCTGACACAGGAAATCCCAGTCAGAGCGGGATGCGTCTTCTGCTGAAAATTCAACATCAGACACCTTGTCTTTGGCATAACGCACAGCTTGCTCGGCCCGTTCCAGCAGTTGTTCTCTTGTCAGTTTGAGTTTGTGCTCCAGATGAATGTCACTGGTGGCAATAAAGGTATGAATTCTTGGCCGCTCGGCCTTGCGGACAGCCTTATACGCAGTTTCAATATCTTTTTCGTTGGCGCGGGCCAGCGCGGCAATGATCGGGCCTTTGACCCGGGCGGCAATCTGGCTCACTGCCTCAAAATCACCAGGCGAGGCAACCGGAAACCCGGCTTCGATGACATCAACATTAAGTTTGGCCAGTGCTAGAGCAATTTCCACCTTTTCTTCTGTCTGCAAACTGACTCCAGGCGTTTGTTCGCCGTCACGGAGGGTAGTATCAAATATCTGAATGCTCCGAGTTTCCATGTCACATTACCTCGCTTTCATTATTTAATATTTACTGACTCCAAAGGAGAGTTATTTTTGCAGCCAGGACATCATTTGACGCAGTTCTTTGCCAACGGTTTCAATTTTGTGGCCTGCTTCCTGGCGGCGTTTGGCATTGAACATCGGGCGGTTTGCCTGATTTTCCACGATCCAGTTGCGGGCAAAGGTACCGTTTTGGATTTCAGCCAGAATCCGTCTCATTTCGGCGCGGGTTTCCTCAGTAACAATCCTCGATCCAGTTACATAATCGCCATATTCGGCAGTGTCACTGATAGAATGACGCATCTTGGCCATGCCGCCTTCATACATGAGGTCAACAATCAGCTTCATTTCATGCAAACATTCAAAATAAGCGATTTCCGGCTCATAACCGGCTTCCACCAGGGTATCAAAACCGGCTTTAATTAATTCGGTTACCCCGCCGCACAGTACGGCCTGTTCACCAAAAAGGTCGGATTCGGTTTCATCTTTGAAGGTGGTAACAAGTACACCGGCCCGGGCGCCGCCGATGCCTTTCGCATACGCCAATGCCAGGTCCTGGGTGCTGCCGCTATGATCCTGATACACGGCCATGAGGCAGGGAACGCCTTTACCTTCGGTAAATACCCGGCGGACCAGATGTCCTGGTCCTTTCGGCGCAACCATAAATACATCCACATTGGCAGGAGGAACAATTTGGCTGAAGTGAATGTTAAAGCCATGAGCAAACGCCAGAGCAGAACCGGGTTTCAGGTTCGGGGCGATTTGTTCGGCATATACCTTGCCTTGTTTTTCATCAGGAATAAGAATCATGGTGACATCGGCATTAGCTACTGCCTGGGCCACATCAGTAACCGTCAGACCGTCTTCGCGGGCTTTGGCTGCCGATTGGCTGCCTTCATGAAGACCGACAATAACTTTAATGCCACTATCTTTCAGGTTAAGCGCATGGGCATGGCCTTGGCTGCCATAACCAATAATCGCTACTGTTTTTCCTTGGATAAGTTCCCAGCGGGCATCTTGTTCATAATACATTTTGCTCATAATTTTTTCTCTCCTCATGTTCATATATTGTATTTTCCCCCCGTTCCAGCGCTACAAGGCCGGTCTGGATGGTTTCCAACAGTCCGTAAGGGGCCAGAACCTCTGTCAGGGCATTCATCTTACTATCCTCACCGGTTACTTCCAGCGTGATGGTGCTGCCTGAGATATCGATTACATTAGCCCGGAAAACTTCGGCCAGCTTAAGGATTTCGGAGCGGTTGTCGCCGGCTTTAACCTTAAGCAGCGCCAGCCCCCGAAAAACGGAATGATCAGGCGGCAAAATCTGCACAGCTACCACTTCCACCAGCTTTTCGATTTGTTTTTTCACCTGGTCAATAAATGCATGATTCCCACGGACGGCTACTGTTATCCGGGAATACTCGGGGTCTTGGGTAACACCTACGGTCAGACTGTCGATGTTAAAGCCCCGCCGCGAGAACATACCGGCGACTCGGACCAACACCCCGGGTTGATTGTGTACTAATACCGAAAGAACGTTAGACTGCACAACTTCCACCTCCATGTATGCTCCTCCTTAAAGTTTTAAAATATAAAACGCCCCTATGGCAGACATATCAATCTGTCCATAGGGGCGCTAAACGCGCGGTACCACCCTACTTTGGGCTCATTTAGCCATGACGTTATTCATGGCTACCGGATAACGGCCGGTACCGCCACTGTCTAGTGCGTATTGCATATAATACATACGCAGGTCAACAGCAGAGTTCCTGGGCGAGTATTGCTTAGACCACTGCACCGGTTCACACCAGCCACCGGCTCTCTGGGCAGGATGTTAAGCTTGCTCCCAATCATCACTATTATCACTATTTGCGCAAAAAGGTTATAAAAATACCCTGCACAAAAAGTCTCACTTGTAAAAAATAAGAAACTTTCCGCAGAGTCTTTTATTCTCACGGTGTAGCACACGGTTTAATGTGCTCTGCGTCGCTCGGCCCAGTCCTGTCAATCAGCGGAACCCTAGACGCACTTCCTTACGCATAATGTAATTCTGTATACATTATGCCAGGACTAATGTGTTTTGTCAAGGAGTTTTTTTTAGGTTTTGCAGTTATTTGTAAAAGCGGGATTGCCACGCCGGCGCTCGCAGTGACAATGGACAATCACTGCAAGCAGCGCGAAGCAATCCCGCTTTTTGTAATCCGCAGCAGACATTACCAGTAAAAGTTAGGGGTAGCACCCGCATCTTCCCGGTACGGTTCGGTCGCCTTGCCTTCACCGGCAATCAAACGTTCGGCCAGCTCCAAATTATCAACCTTTAAGACCACCCGTGCAGTATCTGTCGAAGTAGCCGCAAAAGCATACACATATTCAACATTGATTCCGGCCGCACTTAGCTTACTGACATGTTCGAACAAGCTCCCCGGCGTATCGCTTAACACAATACTTAACACCGGTGTAGCCTTAACCGTAAAACCGGCACCGCGCAATATCTGTTGTACCTTTTCCGGCTCATTAACAATAATTCTTAAAATCCCAAAATCCGCCGTATCGGCAACCGACATTGCCCGGATATTACTCCCATGAGCATGAAGCACACCCAGGACTTCTGCCAGTTTGCCAGGCTGGTTTTCCAAAAACAGCGACAATTGTTGAATAATCATGCTGTACCTCCTTAATAGTTTTTATGTTAATCAAAGCTTCCGCTTATCCACAACCCGTTTAGCTTTGCCTTCGCTGCGCTCAATGGTTTTAGAACCGACAAGGCGAACACTGGCGGACACGCTAAGAACACTGGCCAGCTCTGCCTTAATTTTAGCCTCCAGCACTTCTAAACCGCGCACTTCGTCAGAGAACATCTCATCGGTAACTTCAACAAGTACGGTGAGATGATCCAGATTATCTTTGCGCTCAACAATTAACTGATAATGCGGCGAGGTTTCGCCGATACCCAAAAGCACACTCTCCACTTGCGAGGGGAATACATTAACCCCGCGAATAATGAGCATATCGTCACTGCGTCCAAGCACCTTGCTCATTCTGACCAAAGTCCGGCCGCAAGTGCATTTTTCCCGGTGGAGGACACTCAGATCCCGCGTACGGTAGCGGACCATCGGCATGCCTTCCTTGGTGAGAGTGGTAATAACTAATTCACCTTTTTCGCCGTCAGGCAGCACTTCACCTGTCAACGGGTTGATAATTTCCGGATAAAAATGATCTTCACTGATGTGCAAACCATTCTGAGCACAGCATTCGATGGCGACACCCGGCCCGATAATCTCACTTAAACCATAAATATCAATGGCTTTAATGCCCAGCTGGGCTTCTATCTCCTGGCGCATTTGCTCAGACCAGGGTTCAGCGCCAAAGATGCCTACCTTAAGCGAGGTCTCGCCCGGCTCAATCCCCATTTCGCGCATGGTCTCGGCAATATACAGGGCATAAGAAGGAGTACAGGCTAATGCCGTTGTGCCGAAGTCTTTCATTAGCGCAATTTGCCTGGCAGTATTGCCGCTTGATATAGGAATTACCGAAGCGCCTAAAAGCTCTGCTCCATAGTGAATGCCCAGTCCTCCGGTAAATAAACCGTAACCGTAAGCTACCTGAATGCAGGACTGTTTGCTCAGACCTGCCGCCACCAGGGATCTGGCCGCAACTTCAGACCAAATGCCAATATCCCGTTTAGTATAACCAACAACAGTAGGTCTGCCGGTAGTGCCGCTGGAAGCATGAATCCGGATAATCTCCGACATAGGTACCGCAAACAGGCCATAGGGATAATTGTCACGCATATCCTGTTTCGTTGTAAACGGAAGTTTAGTAATATCCTCCAGGCTGCCAATATCTTCAGGAAGCAGGCCTGCTTCCTGCATTTTCGAGCGATAAAACGGCTGCTGCCGGTATAATCTATCGACAATTTCCTTTAGCCGTCCAGCCTGCAACTGGGTCATTTCCTCCCGCTGCATGGTTTCCGCCGGTTTGTTCCAGTATGTATTCATGTATTATTCTCCTCCTGAAATAATAAAAAAACCCCGCAAAAAGTCCTTGGCAGGAACTTTCCGCTAGGGTTTTTTGTACCCACGGTGTGACCCTCCGGGCCCTGTGCCGCTCGGACCAGGCGCAACGACAATTGCCGGAACCCTAGTAGTCCGCCAAGCCCAAATCCACAGTGTTCTTGTCGCGATATTTCCCGCCCAGCTTCGTTAGCCCACGAGGGGCATAAGGGCAACATCAGTTTCTGCTGTCGCTAGCGCTCGGCACAAACCGTGTTTACTTTATCGTCACCTTACATATGTCCGATATGCGCGGCTCCTCCGCCTTGCTGGAAACTCCCGCGCAATTCATCCTATGGCTTTAGACCTGACGGACTACTAGACACACTTCCCTTATTACAATTGTACAAGTTTGAAAATATTTGTATACTGTATTTTGTGAAATATGATACCAGCTGTCGCGGACAAAGTCAAGCACTATTTGTCGACACAAGCCACGGCAAGTCCCGCCGCTGCTCCGGCAGGAGATATCGGCAAGCAGCTCAGTCCTGCCTTACTGTCTTCATTTGCACCGGCAGCCTTTTATTGGTATTATAGATTTAGGGACCGAATGTTGTTAATGAGGTGATACTTTATGAAAAAGACTGTCGCATTGATAGCGCATGACCGTAAAAAAGAAGAAATGCTAGCCTTTGTTTTGGCAAACAAAAATCAACTGGCACTCTATGACCTAATTGCCACCGCGACTACCGGTAAAATCATCAAAGCAAATGCAGGACTCCCTGTTACCACCTATTTGTCCGGCCCGCTTGGCGGCGACCAGCAGATTGGCTCCCGCATAGCCTGCCAGGAAGTCGATGCCGTTATCTTCCTGCGCGACCCCCTGACCGCTCAACCGCACGAGCCAGATATTACCGCGCTGCTGCGAGTCTGCGATGTACACAACATTCCGGTCGCCACCAACCTGGCAACTGCCTGCCTCGTTTTACAAGGCTTACACTGCCAGTGAACTTGTTTCAGCAAAGCTGAACTCCCGCCGCCTGTAGAGGCGGGAGTCTTGAGTCAGTGTATAAGATAGTACCTATCGCAAAAGCAATACGGCTTGCACCGTTGCCAAAAGGCCCGGTGCAGGCCGTATTTTTTGCTTTTAACCGAATATATAAGTTTTGCGCGCCGCCAGCGCTTACCCTCCGCTTATGCATAACGGCCATAAGGCCGCACCAGCGGATTTTCTTATCCATTATTTGTTGTTTACATAAATACTTTACTATGATATTATTGAATGGTACTTGCAATAAATTATCCGACGGCTAATCCGTTGCCTGCGGGCGTTATACGCCAAAGTACAGGAGGCAAACGGCTCAGTCTACTCTAAAATAATAAGGAGGCGCGAACATGAAACGTTATACACATCAGATAGCTGCAGTGTTGCTCTTCACCTTTTTCTCTACACTGTTCATTCCGGTAGCGCCTGCTCAGGCGGCTCAGGTAACCAGTCCTACAACTTCTACCCAAAGCAGCAGCGGCGGTTCCAGCGGTTTTATCAACATCCTGCTGGCACTCCTTTTAGGTAAATTCCTTGGTACGTCCAATAGCAGCAATACCAGCACCGATACCATTTCTTCTGTCCTGGGTGCGGCTGCCGGTTCTAAAACAACCGGAACCGCGAACACCAAGGGCGCAGATATTGTCAAAAACGCTCAGAAATATATGGGAGTTCCCTATGTCTGGGGCGGTACTGTCCCTACCGGCTGGGACTGTTCCGGTTATACGCAGTATGTTATGAAGGAAAGCGGCATTACCATTCCCCGTACGGCTGCCGAACAGTTTGCTAAAGGTGTTGCCGTCAATAAGAATGATTTACAAGTAGGCGATATGGTGTTCTTTACAACCTACAAGCCAGGTGCATCCCATGTAGGCTTCTATCTGGGAGATAACAAGTTTATTCATGCCAGCTCGGCTGCCAAAGAAGTAACCATCAACTCCCTGACAGAAACGTACTACACGGAACGCTATATTGGCGCCCGCCGCTATATTCAGTAAAACATGTCGAAAAGGCCATCCGCAATCAGGGATGGCCTTTTCGCACCTAATATAGTATAGTATACTTAGTTAGCCTTATAGCAAGAGGGTGGTCATTTGTCACTTTCAAAATACGAGATATTCAGCACCATTGTTGAAGTTGGCAGCCTAACCAAAGCCGCGGAAAAGCTCAATTTAACCCAGTCAGGAGTCAGTTATTCCATTTCTACTCTTGAGTCGGAATTGGGGTTTTCTTTACTGAAGCGCGACCGGTCTGGAATCAGCTTAACAAGTAATGGCGAACGTATTCTCAGGCATGTCAGCAGAATTTTGCATGAAGAAGAGCTTCTGCGGCAGGAAGTAGCTGCCATCAAAGGCTTTGATACCGGCACTGTCCGTCTGGGGACCTTATCCAGCGTCTCCATGCAATGGCTGCCTGGCATTTTCTCAGAGTTCAGTGAAAAATATCCGCAAATTGAAGTAAAAACCTATTTAGGCTGCTACGATGAAATGAATGACTGGCTGTCAAACGGAACAGTGGACCTCGGTTTTGTGTCACTACCCACCTCCAAGCCTTTTGAAACCATACCCTTAAAAAAGGACAAACTGATGGTTGTGTTGCCGCCAAATCACCCACTGCGGCATGAAAAAGCTATTTCCTATGCCCAAATCAAAGATGAATCCTTCATTATGCCGCAATGGGGCAGTGATGATAATATTAGACGCCTCTTAAACGGTAACAAATTGAACCTGCAAGTCAAATATGAGTTAATGGAAGAGCGCACTATATTTGCTATGGTACAGCGGGGCTTGGGAATCAGTATCCTGCCTGAACTGATTTTAGTTAATGTACCTGACAATATTCATATTATAGATTTAAAGGAGGCCGAGTACCGTATCCTGGGAATCGCGGCACTTTCCTTTAAAACCGTTTCTCCTGCCGCCAAAAAATTCCTTGCCTGCGTCCGGTCCTGGCTGCGTGACAATAATTATTTTGATTTTGAATGATATCGCCGCAAAAAGAAAAAATTGGTGTATAATAAATTTTAAAGCAGCCTGTACAGGCTGCTTTTCGTCATTCGTCGGTAAAATTGCTTTCCAGTTAAAGTACTCCAGGCTTCCAATCATAACCTTTTTCTACTATACAAACCTGGATACGATGTTAAGATTACTGATAAGAACAGCAGTAGTCTACTACCGTCAGTACTTTCAGCTTGAAGCTTGAATTGGCAGGAACGTTAAAAGCAGTACCTGCTTTATAAACAGCCCATTCATTTTTGCCTGGCAACAATACCTCCAGTTCACCTGCTAATATTTCCATTATTTCCGCGGCCTCAGTACCGAACTCATAATCACCCGGCATCATAATCCCAAGTGTCTTCTTACTGCCATCAGCAAACAGAATCGTCCGGCTAGTAACCTTGCCCTCAAAATAAATATTTGCATGTGTACGGATAGTTACATTCTCAAATTGTTCCATATCAAACTATTCCCCCCCTAACCGTTTATACTTAACAATTATTCTAACACAAAGTATGAACCCTGCAAACGGCGGCACACTCCTTCTTTGCTATTTTGAATACTTTTTTCCATCTAATCGCATGAGTCTCCATGATTGTATCTCTTTCTGCGTTAGACTACTTCAATAATGTAACTCTGATTTTATAATAGAGTGTTTAAAGCAGCCTGTAAAGGCTGCTTTTTGTCATGTTAAAGTGATATAACCATTTTAGACATCAAACGAAGCTTTTCCCGCCCCTGTCATGTTAATCTTGCTGCTGCCGGCCCTGGCAGCAACGATTTGTTCTTTGTTGATTTCTTTCCAGATATCTACATTCTCAATACCGACCTTGTCAGGATCGAAAAAGGGTACCTGGTCGGCCTTGCGTTGTTCCTCATAGTCATTCAGCATAGCAACAACTTTCGGGAACAAAAACCATAGCATTAACACATTCAGCCATACCATCATACCACAGGCCAGGTCAGCTGCCGCCCAGGCAATGGTCGAAGTGGTGGTGGAGAAATAAATATATACAATTAATACCATAACCTTCATGACCAAATAAACATTTTTACGTGTATTCTCGCTGGCATTGCCTAATATATAAGCCATGCCGGTTTCAGCTTGATAATAGTAGCTGAGTATTGTCGTAAAAGCAAACAGTATTACAACCACACCCATAACGAATTCGCCCAAACCAGGCATGAGTGTACCAACAGCCTCCTGGGGAAATACGATACCATTCTTGCCGGCAGCAGCTAATTCCCCCATTTTGGCAGAGCCGGAGCCGATATAACCGGAAGCCGTATTGAAACAGTCAGTAACGAGAATCATGAGTCCTGAACAGGTACATATTACGATGTCCACATAGATACCAAAGGAATTAGCCAAACCCTGACCGACAGGATGTGCAGTCTCAGCCGCAGCTGCAGCCGGAGTTTCTTCGCCCATACCGGCACCGGATGCGAAAGTGGCGCGTCTAATACCCATAGCAATAGCACTGCCCATCATACCGCCGAATACCGAGCCTTGATTAAATGCGGATAAAAAAATCCAACTAAACATGGTCGGGATTCTATCATAATTCGCAATTAACACAACTGCCGTCAATAGCAGAAAAGCACCTACCTTCAAGGGAACAAGAATGGCAGCAAAAGTGCTGATACGTCTGATACCGCCGAGGATAATGATTCCCAAAAATATTGCACCAACCACGCCGACCATCAATGGGGAAACCCCCAAACTGTGATTTAAGCCTTCGCCGATCATATTGGCCTGAATGCCCGGCATACCGAACAACATTCCCACAACAGTGACTATAGCAAATAGCTTGCTAAACCATTTCCAGCCCAAGCCAATTTCTGCACAATAGTATGCACCCCCGCGGTACTCACCGTCAACCCGAATTTTATACAACTGTCCCAATGAGCATTCTGCAAATGATATGGCGGCCAGCAAAATAGCTGTAACCCACATCCAAAATATTGCACCCGGACCTCCCATATAAACAGCCACTGCCACACCAGCGATATTACCAACACCAACACGGGCTGCCATGGTAGTCCAAAATGAATTGAAGGTGGAGATGCCGCTTTCCGAACTTTGGTTACTTACCAGATTTCTTACCATATCCTTTAAATTACGGACTTGGGTAAGGCGGAGTCTGATGGAAAAATATACACCTGATACAACAACAAATACTAACATAGCTGATGACCAAACATAATCATTTAAGAAAAATATTGCATTTGTTATATGCTCCATATCTACACCTCTATTTAATTATTTTTACTGTTTTTAAAATTCTGTCTTATTTGCTTATACTAATCGAAAGAATCCGTATATAGCGCCGGAATACGCGAAGGCTGCTTTTTTTGCTGGCAGCCTATCGCTGATTTTCCGGTAACTTAAGTTACTAACTTAAAAACTCGCGTGTTCTGTCCTATCAATAATCTCATCCTGCAAAGATTTGGTAAGATTGTTGAAGTAATCGCTGTAACCGGCAACCCGAACAATCAGATTATTGTAGTTTTCCGGATTTTTTTGAGCATCGCGCAAAGTATCGGCATCCACGATATTAAATTGAATATGGTGTCCATCCATTTTGAAATAGGCACGAATCAGATCTTTAAGTTTTCTGAGACCTTCTTCTCCCTGTACCACTTGGGGAGTAAACTTCTGATTCAGTAAGGCTCCGCCGGTTCTTAGCTGATCCATTTTTGCCGCCGATTTGATAACTGCCGTAGGTCCGTTTGTATCCGCACCCTGGACAGGAGAAATGCCTTCCGACAACGGGCGTCCCGCATGTCTGCCGTCCGGTGTGGCACCAATAACCGAGCCAAAGTATACATGGCATGTGGTCGGCAGCATTTCGATCCGGTAGGTTCCACCATTCGGAGTTTTGCGGCCATTGACAACATCATGGAAAATCTCGAAGACTTTGAGCATAATGTTGTCGGCATAGTCGTCGTCATTGCCGTATTTCGGCGTTTTATGCAAAAATTGCTGCCGTACTTTTTCATATCCCTGGAAATCGGCTTGCAATACATCCAGCAGTTCACCCATGGACAATTTCTTGTGATCATATACATGGTATTCAATGGCCGCCAGGCAGTCGGTGATGCTGCCGATACCCACACCCTGGATATACCGCGAGTTGTATCTTGCTCCACCTGCGTTATAATCTTTAGCGGTTTCAATGCAATCATCAATAATGACAGACATAAAGGGGGCAGGCATATATTGGGCATACAACCGTTCAATAACATTGTTACCCCTGATTTTGATATCCACAAAATGCTTGACCTGCTCTTTAAATGCAGCCAACAATTCATCCAGTGAAACAAATTTAGTTGCATCACCGGTTTCGATGCCTATTTTCTTGCCTGTTCTCGAATCGACACCATTGTGAAGTGTTATTTCCAAAATCTTTACAAGGTTCAAGTATCCTGTTAAGATATAAGCTTCTTTACCAAAACAACCTACCTCCACACACCCACTGGTTCCACCGCCACGGGCATCTTCCAGGCTTTTGCCCTGCCGCAGCAGTTCTTCCAGAACAGCATCGGTATTGAATACCGAAGGAAAGCCCATGCCTTCCCGGATAACTTCAGCAGCCCTGATAACAAACTGATCCGGATTTTTCCTGCTGATTTGCACATTGGTGCTGGGCTGCAGGATTCGCATTTCCTCAATAATATCCAACAGCAGATAAGATACGTCATTTACACCATTAGTGCCATCCGGCTTGATACCGCCAATATTGATGTTGCAAAAATCAGTATAAGTACCGCTTTCCTGCAGCGTAATGCCTACTTTGGGCGGCGCAGGCTGGTTATTGAATTTTACCCAAAAGCACTGTAGCAATTCCTTTGCAGCCTCGCGGGTCAGAGTGCCTGCCTGGGTTTCTTTTTCATAAAAAGGATACAAATGAATATCCAGCTTGCCTGGACAAAAAGAATCCCAGGTATTTAATTCGGTAATAACGCCCAGATGGACAAACCAGTACGCCTGCAAGGCCTCCCGGAAAGTTCTTGGCGCATAAGCCGGCACATGGCTGCAAATATCTGCAATTTCCTCCAGTTCCCGCTTTCTGACCGGCTCTTGCTCTTTGCCAGCCAATTCTTTAGCTTTAGCCGCATGGCGGTTGGCAAAAGCAATAATGGCTTCACAGCAAATTGCCATTGCTGTTAATTGCTCTTGCTTGTCATAGCTTAAAGGATCCTGGTGAAAATCCAGTTCCTGAAGTTTTCTCTCAATCCTGTTTTTAAAATCAAGAAAACCATGTTGGTAAATTTTTCCGTCAGCAACCGTATGACCAGGTGATCTTTGTTCCATAAATTCGGTAAAAATTCCAGCTTCGTAGCTATCCTGCCAGGCCGGTGTCATTTGAGCAAATATCAGGTCGCGAATGGCCTTGCCTTGCCAGAAAGGAATAATCTCATCTTTTTGAATGCGCTTGGTTTCTTCATCTACCCGGAAAAAGATTTTATCCCGCTGGTCAATAATCTCAAAGTCCTCAACCGTATGGCAGCATAACTCCGGATAAGTCGGAGCTTCCTGCGGACCAGTCCCCCGCTCGCCGACAATCAGTTCTCCTTCATTGATGCAGATCGTCTTGTTTTCCATCAGATGTTTAAAGGCTAAAGCCCGCAATACCGGTATGGAAACTTTGCCTGCATACTTTTGATAGGCTTCGGTTATCAGTCTGGCTCTTTCAATAGATAAACGCGGTACAGTATTTAGACTCTGCTCTTTTAATTTTGTCACTCTGTCATTGACACTAATTCCTGTTGTCATTTGTCATCATCCTCCTTTGTTTATATGTAAGCTAGAAGCTTTCAGGATTTCAATAACGTTATCCATTTGCTTATCTGAAAGTGATGCCAGTTCAGGCAGTGGATAAGTTTTTCCCAGCCTAGCGTATTTGTCAATGGCAATATTGTGATACGGCAATAGATAAACATCCCGTAAGTTCAGTGACGATAAAAAATCACCTAGGTCTTTTATGTTTTTCTCATCATCATTTATACCCGGTATCACGGGAATACGAATCCAGATTCTACGTTGATCTGCCGCCAGTTTTTTTAAATTCTCCAAGATTAGCTTGTTGGATGCACCCGTATATTTTTTGTGTTTCTTGTCATCCATAAGTTTGATATCATATAAAAACAAATCTACTTTGTCCGCTATCCTGTCAATGGCTTCCCAGGGAGCATAACCGGAAGTATCTAAAGCCGTATGAATCCTTTTGGCTTTACAGGCCGTAAGCAGGGCGTCGAGAAATTCCAGTTGGTATAGAGCTTCTCCTCCGGAAAACGTAACGCCGCCGCCTGATTCTTCATAAAAAATGTTGTCTTTTTCTATTTCCTGCATAACCTCTGCCACAGTCTTTTTTTGTCCAAGCTGCTCCATGGCTCCGGTAGGGCATGCTTCTACGCACATTTTACACAGGCTGCATTTTGTTTCATTTCTTTTAATACCTTGGCTGGTAAGTGTGATAGCCGCATTGGGGCAGCTTTTTACACAGTCACCACAGCCAATACATTTATTCTGCAAAAAGACTATTTCTGTTTTTGCTGACAGGCTCTCAGGATTATGGCACCACCAGCAGGCTAAAGGACATCCCTTGAAGAAAACAGTGGTACGTATACCCGGACCATCATGAATTGAATATTTTTGAATATTGAACACTGTACCCGCAATCAAAAAATCACCCGCCAATCCGAATTAGTTGTTTATCGTTTAGGGAACCATTGCCTCCCTTCAACTCGCTAACTGTCTTGCAGTACTATATTGCAATAAGCATGCCAATCATTGTTTTATCTGAAAAACTATAGTTAATTCAGTTTTAATCGTTCGTTTTTTGTCTGATTATCCGGTATTTTTAGATATTTTAATATTTTCTTAAAATCAAATAACGTCCCTTAAATGGGACAATGTCCAATATAATACGTATCATTTAAGGGACTTCCAGCATGTTCTCTTAACAATTGAAAAAATTTAAACGTCCCTATGATAGCAATGTCTTGCGACATTGCTATCATAGGGACGTTCTAAACCAAAAACTACTTACTATACATCATTTTCCATTATTATTTTCCAGTCAATATTATATTTTTTAATCTTATTATGCAAAGTCTGCCGGGGAATATTCAATATTCTTGCAGCTTTGGCCCCATTGCCATTGGCCTGCCGGATAGCTCTTTGAATTAATTGTTTTTCATACTTATTTAAGTTGTCCACCAATGAAGAAACCGGTATGTTCTCCAGTGTTTCTTCCAGTTTTACTCCCGGCGTTGCAAGGAAGTCGATAATATGAGAAGGTATATCATGGACATCAATACTATGACTATCAACGAAGTTCATAATACTTTCAATAGCATATTTTAATTCCCGAATGTTTCCTGGCCAATGATAGGACTGCAAAACATGAACGGCTTCAGGTGTAATGTTATCAACCTTCTTATTCACCGTATTATTGTACATTTTAATAAAAGATTTTACGAGTAGTGGAATATCCTCTACTCTCTCCCTTAGCGGGGGAATAGTTAAAGATACAACATTTAACCGGTAATACAAATCTTTACGTAAAATATTTTTTCCCACGATGTAGGCCGGGTGCTCATTGGTGCTGGCTATAATTCTAACATCGACATGCACGGTATTAGTTCCGCCAACCCTGCGAACAATACCATCCTGCAGAACGCGCAGCAGTTTTCCCTGCAATTCCAGATCCATGGAATTAATTTCATCTAAAAAAAGAGTTCCCCCGTCAGCAAGTTCAAATAGTCCGGGTTTATCTTTTGCACCTGTAAAACTTCCGGCGGTCGTACCGAATAATATACTATCCAACAGGGTATTGGGCAAAGCCGCACAGTTTTGTGCTATAAAAGGTTTGTGTTTCCGTACCTTGCTTGCACTATGAATAGCTTGAACTAAAACTTCTTTACCAGTCCCGGTTTCACCATACACTAATACCGGCGACATACTATCTGCTATTTTTTTTGCCTGTTCTTTTAGTTTTTTTATCGCTAAACTTTCTCCAATAATGTCATCAAAAGTATATACAACACCATTACCGCTGTAAGACTTTTCATTACTCTTTTTCCTGAATAATTCCGATTGTAAGTTCAAGACCTTCTCTGATAACTCTTTTACCTGCGTTAAGTCCCGATAGATTTCAAGGGCCCCGACAACCTCCCCTTGTTCGATGAGCGGTATGGTTGAAGTCAAGGTAGATACCTTGACGCCTTGATAATTCATATATGTTTGAGCATAATCAATGATGGGCTGTTTATTGCGTAGCACCTGATAAAAGGTACTGCTTTCCGGTGTCAAATCTGAAAAGATTTCTAAGATATTTTTGCCAATAGCCTTTTCCGGACTAATACCTGCAATATTGGTTGCCGGTTCGTTATAAAAAGTAACATTAGCCTCGCTATCTACCACTAAAATTCCTTCATCCATATTCATCAAAATTGATTCTAAAAGGAATTTGTAGTTCAATATCTCCACCTCGTTATCTATGAAATGTTATATACTTATTTACCATAACAAAATAAAATCCTGCACAATACCGCATTCTCAATCATCAAATGTTTCGAAGTATTGCATTAATTTTTCTTGTTTATCTGACTATATAAGTTTCCATCAAAATTACTCATATATTAATAAAGTATTCCCCGTTTGTCTGCTGCCTGTTTTTTATTTATACTATCACTCAAGAAACGAATATTAAAAATATTAGGGGGTTCTTGATGTGAACAATGCTTATTTTCAAGTAAAAGCTCCGGTAAACGAACCAGTTAAAAGCTACCTGCCGGACTCACCGGAAAAGGCTGCGTTAAAGGCAGAGCTTGCCAGACAGTTAGCAGACCAGGTCGAAATACCGCTTATTATCGGCGGCAGGGAGGTTCGCACAGAGCACAAGGCAAACATAATTTGCCCCCATAATCACAAGCAAGTGCTTGGTCAATATTATATAGCCGGTGAAAAAGAATTGCTGATGGCCATCGAAGCGGCAGAAGCAGCCAGAGCAGAATGGGAAAACATGCCGTGGGAGCATCGCGCTACTATTTTCTTAAAAGCAGCCGATTTGCTGACAGGAAAATACCGGGCAAAATTATCGGCTTCCTGCATGCTTGGTCAAAGCAAGAATGCCTTCCAAGCGGAAATTGATGTTATTTGTGAGTTGGCTGATTTTCTCCGGTTTAACGTATATTTTACCCAGGAAATATACAAGCAGCAACCCAATAACAGCGAGGGTGTCTGGAACCGGGTAGAATACCGGGCCCTTGACGGGTTTGTTGCCGCAATCACGCCGTTTAACTTTGCAGCCATCGGCGGCAATCTGTGCACAGCTCCGGCTATGTGCGGCAATACCGTTCTATGGAAGCCTTCATCGACCGCAGTACTTGCCAATTACTATTTTATGCAAATCCTGCTGGAGGCTGGTTTACCTGTCGGAGTTATCAACTTCGTACCTTGCAGGGGTGTTGATTTCGGCAAGGTTGTCGTTCCCCATCCTCAGATGGCCGGATTTCATTTCACCGGTTCTACCGGCGTATTCAATGATATTTGGAAACAAGTCAGCCAAAATATTGATAACTATGTTACCTATCCCCGGCTTGTTGGCGAGACAGGCGGCAAGGACTTTATCTTTGCCCATGAATCGGCAGATGTGGAAGCTCTTACCTGCAATATCGTGCTTGGTGCCTTTGAGTATCAAGGACAAAAATGCTCGGCAGCCTCCCGTGCCTATATCCCGGAAAGCCTGTGGCCTGAGGTAAAAGCACGCCTGGAAACAGAAATCAGCAAGCTTAAGATGGGTGATGTCTGCGACTTTACCAATCTCGTGAATGCTGTTATTGACAAGAAATCTTTCCAGAATATCAGGAATTATATTGATTATGTCAAAGAATCGCCTGATGCCGAGATTATCATGGGCGGCAATTGCGATGACAGTATCGGCTACTTTGTCGAGCCTACCGTGATCGTAGCCAAAACACCCACCTTCAAGACAATGGTAGAAGAAATTTTCGGACCTGTTATGACCATCTATGTATATCCGAATGACAAATTGGATGAAACCTTAACAGCCTGCGATACCGCCACCAGCTACGCCTTGACAGGCGCTGTATTTGCCCAGGACAGAGCCGCCATTATTAAAATAGCAAAAGCCCTGGATCATGCAGCCGGTAACTTCTATATCAACGACAAGCCCACCGGTGCCGTTGTCGGACAACAGCCCTTCGGCGGCAGCCGCAGTTCAGGCACAAATGATAAAGCCGGCAGTGCCATCAACCTGTACCGCTGGATGAATCAACGTTCCATTAAAGAGACACTGGTTCCCCGAACAGTTGTTAACTATCCCTATATGATTGAAAAATAATCCTGCTTACTCCACTTTCCGCTATAGCAAACAGCAAAAAACCATCCTTTTCGGATGGTTTTTTGCTTATCCGGTGACAGAAGCTTGGCTCCGCTTTCTACAACCGGCAGCTAAAATCAGTTAGTAGCAGTTTTCTAACTTATCGAGTTGTTCAGCGTAAAAAACTGTCTTACAATATCCTGAATATCGGGCGCTAAATTAAATTCGGAAAAATTATTAAATACATAGGTTCTCAGCGCGGTCAAAAGTTCCGGTGAAATCACAATGATGTCAGTACTGGGAGCAGTGGTTTCCGGAGTAGTTGTGACAACAACAGTAGCCGCTGGATTCATTAGCGCAGACAAATTGGTAAAAACAAACGTTTCTAAAACATCCTGAAAGTCTGTTTGAAGCATACTGGCACCCCCTCTTGGGTTATTATATGAGCGAATGCCGGAATGCTTACCAAAATGTGCGCGGCATAATCCGTTCCAGCTTCCAGACCGGATTACCCATGCAATCAACCGGTCCAATCTGCTCGGCAATTTCAGTTACCGCCGAAGTAGCTACCACCGGTACGCCAATGCGTTTTGCCGCTTCGGTCACGCCTTCAGCACCGCGCTGCACAAGCTGGACAGTGGTTTCTTCCGCCATGTGGGTGTTGTTGAGTACAGCATCCACCCGGCCCAAAGTCTGAACATATTCCAAAATATTATCTACCGTTGAAGTGAAAGGGCGCGACATATTCAGCACAGCAATAATTTTAAGATACGGATTCTCAAAGGCGCCTTCCACCAGGTTAAAAATCCTGGCACCATGCACGCCATAGCCAACATCCATAATGATGTTGCCTTTGCGTCTGAGTACCCAGCGCATCGATGCCTTAATAACATTGCCGGCTTCCCCCAGACCGGTAGTATCCCGGGTCTCCCAGGCAACAACCTCCATGCCCAGGTCTTCCAGCTCCTGCTTTATGGGGCGCAGCGTATAGCATGGCTCCACAGTATCCAAATCGACAATAGTTACCGGCAAACCCTGCTTGCGTAAATAAATAGCCCGGTTTACGGCGTTTTCACTTTTACCGCTGGCATATTCCCCCACATAGGCTTCAATAATTGGTTCAACCTGCTGCTTATCTTTTACCATATCCAGGTGCTCCACTCCTTGTCCACATATTTAAGAAAAATATCCGGCTCAGTCCTTACCACCGTCAACATTACTGAGGCACAAACAGCCGTAATCCATAGGCGGAGGTTAAGCGCCAGCGGCACAGCATTGTCATTAATTAATAAATATTTTAAACAAAATCAATAAAACAACTCCCGGCAATCCTAAAAAACCGGCAATAAGCGCCGTAATCGGGTTGATGCCGATAGTAAATCCGACATAGGCACCGACAAAATTAACAGCCCATAACATGACACCGCCTACTAAACCATTATATATCAGCTTACATACCAGCTTTATAGGCATTAAAAACATACGGCCAATAAGATATATTAAAATAATCCCAAATGCGTAGGCCACAACAACATTAAATTCTAAACCTGCCGGTAAAAACGGCATAGCTTCTCCCTCCCTCCAACTTGCTTTTCTCTATTTTACCACGCTAAAACACCCTGCGTACAGTTGTCTCATCCTGAATTCCCGAGATAATACCCGGGCAGAAAATACCCTCATCCCGTGCCTTTCTAAGCAAATACACATATCTGCGCTCATAAGCCTTGATGAGAAAAGAAAAATAGTCAACTAAATCCGGGTCACTTACTGTCTTATAGCAACTTTGGGCATATAACCAGTCACGTCGCGATTGATCCACTATTTCCGGCAGGCTGAGCTGCTTTTTAGCGCTAGCAGGCTCGCTATGGAACAGTTCCAGTACTTTTTGCCATGCAGCCATCATTTATCCCTCCAACATAAATACTTACAACAATATATGTTGGCCAGTCCAAAATAATGATAAAGAAAACACGGCTTGCACCGAGCCTCTGGCGAAGGTGAAAACCGATGTTGATCCTGCTTTTAAGAAAGTTACACTTTCTGTTGGGATAAAGAAAACACGGCCGCCCGTGCCTGGTCTTGTGCCAAAATAAAAATACCGGACATATTCCGGTATTTTAGCTTTAGCTTGTTGATTTTTAGTTAAATGGCGAATACTCAAGGCCTTCATGGCGCGCGCGTTTTAAGAGATAATTATATTTTTTTTCGGAGGCTTGAATAAGATAAGCGGCATAATCCACCAAATCGGTATCAGATACATTGTTATAGTAGTTTTGGGCATTCAGCCATTCTCTTCTCGCTTCCTCAAGCTGCTGCATCAAGGACGGGTATTTAGCCTCCGGTACGCGCTCTGACAATACACCCTTGGCTAAATTGGTTAACTTTGTTTTCATGCATATCGCCCTCCTGCTTACATTATTCCCATAAACAGGCGGGATAAATCATACACCAAATTGCACTACATTTCTCGCCGGTTTTCCAGTGCTTTGGACAAGGTCACCTCATCGGCATATTCCAGATCGCCGCCTACCGGCAAGCCGTGGGCGATGCGAGTCACTTTGACCCCCAGCGGTTTCAGCAATTTGGCAATATACATTGCCGTAGCTTCACCTTCGACATTCGGGTTGGTAGCCATAATGACTTCCTGCACTCCCAGCCGGACCCGGTCCAGCAATTCTTTAATCCTGATGTCGTCAGGACCAATACCCTCCAGCGGGGACAACGAGCCGTGCAATACATGATACAGGCCCTTAAATTCACGGGTACGCTCCATGGCTGTCACGTCTTTGGGATCTTCCACCACACAGACAACGGTTTGATCCCGCCCCTCAGACCGGCAGGTCTGGCAGGGATCGCTATCGGTTAAATCAAAACAAATCGAACAATAGCCAACCCGCTCCTTGGCATAAATAATGGCCTCAGCCAAAGCCGACGCCTGACTTTTATCCATTTTAATCACATGATAGGCAAGGCGAACCGCAGATTTAGGCCCAATGCCAGGCAGGCGGCGGAAATGCTCCACCAGCCTGGCAATTGGCGCAATATAGGCCATGGATTAAAACATTCCCGGCGGCAGGTTGAGACCGCCGGTCAGTTTGCCCATTTCCTGGGACATCATGTCATCCACTTTGTTCATAGCCTCATTGACTGCAGCAGCCACCAGGTCTTCCAGCATTTCCACATCTTCCGGGTCAACCGCCGACGGCGCAATCTTTACCGACTGAATTTTCTTTTCGCCGGTAACCACTACTTTTACTGCCCCGCCACCGGTAGATACCTCAATAGTACGGGCTTTAAGCTCCTCTTGCAGTTTACCCATATCGGCCTGAAGCTTTTGCACCTTTTTCATCATTCCTGCCATGTTTCCCATATTTCCAAACATGTTATCAGCCTCCTAACACTAATTTTTATTCCTCTATCTTAATTACTTTGCCACCAAACATCATCTGGGCCTGCTTAACCGCAGGATGCTCCATCCCTGGATCTGGGGGCGCAGCTGCCACCGCCGGCTTCGGCGCAGCCGGTTTGGCCGGCGGCGTATCTGTCCCCAGTGAGCACATTAATTTTACCTGATGTCCGGTAATGTGAGCCAGGATTTTTTCCACAATAGTCCGGTAATCGTCCTTCTCGGTGCGTTCCTTGGGAAAGGTTGCCGTAAAGTGCACTGTGGCCTGAGTAGCGGTAAGCCCTGTCAAGCGTCCTTGCATCACACAAGCATGTACCGACCGCTTGCCGCTGGTCATGAGTTCTTTGAGCACAGCCGACCATATCTCATTCAGATCGCCGCCAATGCTGCTGCCTGACGGTTCCGGCGGAGCCGAAACAGAGGGATTGGCTGGCGATGGTGCCGGCGATGCCGGAGGGCTGGGCGGCACTTGCGGTTCTGGCTGCGGCCGCGGCGGCATGGGTGTTACAGGTGACTGCACCCGCGGCACTGACGGCGGCAGTTCCGCTGCGGGAGCCTCCGGCTTAACCCTACTGACGGCAGCCCCTGCCGGATTGCCGGCAAGTCTGGCTTCAAGCGCAGCAACCCGCTCTAAGAGTGCGGCCATATCGCTCTTTGCCGCCCTGCGGCACAACGTAATCAGCGCCATTTCCACCACAATACGCGGCTCAGCCGCCCATTTTGCTTCATTAGCGGCATGATGCAGCACTTCCAGCACGGCTACCAGTTCCTGATGGCTGAACTTGGCACTCTGAGCGGCAAGCACGGCTTTATCCTCACTGTATACTTCAATAGTATCTATAGCAGGAGCAGCTTTATACAGCATCAGACTCCGGGCATGCAGCGCCAGCTCCACAAGCAGTTGGCGAATATCTTTCCCCAGATTAATAAGTTCGTCAAGTTTCACCAGTACGCTGTGCGCATCCCGTTCAGCCACAGCGTCGGTTAACTGCCACACCCACTCATGCCCAATCAAGCCTAATAGCTGGCGCACATGGGCGGCTGTTATCACGCTGCCGTCATCCAAAGCAGCACATTGGTCCAAAATACTGAGCGCATCCCGCATACCGCCCTCGGCTTGAATGGCAATAAGCCTGAGCGCATCCGGCGCAGCCTTGAGGCCGCTCTGTTCTGCCACCATAGCCAGCCGCTCCTCGATTTCCCTGGCATTAATCCGCCGGAAATCATAACGCTGACAGCGCGAATGGATGGTGGCCGGAATCTTATGCGGTTCGGTGGTTGCCAGCACAAATACCACATGGGCCGGCGGTTCCTCCAGAGTCTTTAAGAGGGCGTTAAAAGCCTCTGTTGTCAGCATATGCACTTCGTCGATAATATACACCTTATAACGCCCGTCTACCGGCGCAAACTTAACGGTTTCCCTCAAATCGCGAATCTCGTCAATGCCCCGGTTGGAAGCTGCGTCCACTTCAAATACATCCATGGAAGTACCGGCAGTAATTTTATCACAGTTGGAACAGTGGTTGCAGGGATTGACGCTGGGACCCTGCTCACAATTGAGTGACTTTGCCAGAATTTTGGCCGTACTGGTTTTCCCCGTACCACGCGGACCGGAAAACAGATAGGCATGAGCAATCTTGCCGGTGGCAATGGCATTCTTCAAGGTGGTACTAATATGCTCCTGACCGACTAAGGAATCAAAATCCTGCGGCCGCCATTTGCGGTATAAAGCCACATAAGCCACGCCCATACCTCCTTTACCCCGCTAAGACATTAGATATTGCAAGTTTCATTTATATTCAACATTACTAAAATATTTCCCTTTTTCAAGAAAATAATTTATCCGCCACCGTATGTATATCCCACGGTAAAGAATCTGGCAGGCGCAGGCGGGTGGTGCAGTTTGCCATATAACAAAAAAGCAGCCCTCATTGGCTACTTTCAATAGATATATTATATTGCTTCCGCGTACCATACGGCCTTGTTTCCCACGACGGACCACAGCAGATACCAGGCACCCTTACGGCACATAAGAAGTATCACTTAGCGCTGCTTCCTTCCGGACCTGACGCGATTCATGAGTTCCTATTGCGTAAGACCCGGCACTGCTACAGTCCGGCCTAGAAAACAAAAAGCCGTATACCGGCCTTGAATTTTATGGCGGAGAGAGAGGGATTCGAACCCTCGGTACAGTTTCCCGTACACACGCTTTCCAGGCGTGCTCCTTCAACCGCTCGGACATCTCTCCAAGTGCTCTCAACAGAAACTTATTATATCTTATTTTTCAAATCAATGCAAGCGGTAAATATTGCAAGCCCGGCAATATCACCAGACAAACCGTCAGCCAATTGATACTGCTTAATTATACCGAGTACCAAAAGGCTTGTCAAGTTTTTGAGTAAAGAAAAACCGCTGCTGCGGCCTTACAGCCGGCAACAGTACTGAGGCGCCGGCAGCGCAGTGTTATCTGACAGACACCGGTGCCGGACCTCCCGGGTGTGATCCCGGAAGGTCCGTCCCGGTTATTTTGTCAAATGATACGGCACTGTGGTTACAATGACATTTTCTTTCCAAATAAGAGTATTGCGCAAGAACCAGCCGGTCTGGTTGTGCAATAACCGGTGCCATGCTTTTCTGGTTTCAAACTCCGGAATAATGACGGTGATATAATCATTCGGCCCCTTCTCCCGGCATCTTTTTTCAATAAAATGCAAGAGCGGGCGCATTAACAGCCGGTACGGCGAACGAATAACCACCAATTCCACACCAGGGTCCCACAGCTTCCATTTTTCTATGACCTTTTTGGTCAGTTCATCATTGTCAGATACATGAACGGCCAGGATATCATCACCGATCATTTTGGCGTATTTGATGGTCTCATACACAACACGGGTGGGACTGGATACAGGCACAATAACGGTGTGTTTGCCTTTGGGAAAGGTGGCCGCACCTCTTTCATAGCATGCTTCGGGCAGGTGCAATTGCTCCGACATGGTATTATAATGTCCCCGGATGGCTTTAAATATATAAATCATGATGGGAATGAAAACAAGCACAACCCAGGCTCCATAAAGGAATTTCGTTACCGTAATAATCAGAACCACCAAGCCGGTGACGGCAGCGCCAAGACCGTTGAGGAAGGCCCGGACCTGCCAGCCCTTACCCCGCTGCCGGTACCAGTGCACCACCATACTGGCCTGCGCAATGGTAAAGGAAATGAAAACACCTATAGCATACAAGGAAATCAGGTGCTCGGTATCTCCCTGAAAAGCGATAATCAATAACGCAGCGGCAAGGGTGAGCAGGATAATCCCGTTAGAAAAGGTTAACCGTTCACCGCGGGTTGACAGATAGCGCGGCAGGTAGCCATCTCTGGCGACAATAGCCAACAGCATCGGCAACCCGTTGTAGGCGGTATTGGCGGCCAGATATAACACCAGCATGGTCGTGAATTGAATATAGTAATACACTGCCGAACGGCCAAAAATTTGCTCAGCCAGTTGCGACATGGCGGTTACTTCGGCAACAGGCAGGATATGATAGTGCATAACCAGATAGGTGATACCCAGGAACATAAAGCTCAGGATACCGGCCATCCAATAGGTGGTAACCGTTGCGTTACGGGCCTCAGGCTGCTTGAACATCGGCACACTGTCAGCAATAGCCTCAACCCCGGTCATAGAGCTGCAGCCATTGGCGAAAGCCCGCAAGATGACAAACAGCATGGCCCAGTCCAGTTGCTGACGGGCCAAAGACTCCGGCGGCAACAGATAGGGTGCGCCGGTGAAGGCTTTCCAGACACCTGTTGCAATTAAAGCAATTACGCCGAATAAAAAGGCGTAGGTGGGTATAACAAAGGCATTGGACGATTCCCGGACACCACGCAGATTCACCAGCATCAGCAAACCAAAGAGCACCATTACATCCAGGGTCACTTCGTGCCCGGCAAGGTCAGGCAGAGCGGAAACAATGGCCGCCGTACCGGCTGAGACGCTTACAGCGGCTGTCAGCACATAATCGGCAAATACCGAACCGGCAGCCACCAGCGCCGGCATTTCTCCCAGGTTTTTTTTGGCCACAGCGTAGGCCCCGCCCCCGCCGGGATTGGCCTTCGCAACCTGCACATAGGACAAAACCACGATGCCCAGCAGTAGCAGAATGGAGAGCGCTACCGGCGCCATAAAGCCATAGGCAATAATACCCGGAACAGCCACCAGGGTAAGCATAATTTGTTCCGGCCCGTAAGCCACCGACGATAACGCATCAGAGGAAAAGATGGATAAGGCTTTCCACTTGGGAAGTTTTTCATGAGCCAATTCCCGGTTGTGAAGGGGTTTGCCGATTAGTAATCGGCGAAATTCGCGCATCATACCAGCGCCTCCAGTTTCATTATTCGATTTTTGGGCATAAGAAAAAGACCTGACGGCCTTTCGACCCCTTGCTTTGGCCTGCGAAGTTAGCTGACGGGTAGGATGACAAGAGAAAACATCCCTTTTGTCACAAGGACAAAATTAACCCCAAAAGTGGTTCCTCCGCTTCCATTACGGAACTCGGCCTTATATTGTGTATGCATTGTTATCTTACTGCTTTTCTAATCAAACATAAAGTCCTGCTACACTTGGCTTATGCCTGCTTATCGCTGCCTATAGGCACAGAACACAATAGGCTTGACGGCTCGCAACAGCACGCTATTTTCCGCCCTCGCACTCGGTCTTTCATTACGGTTGATATACGAAAAATATCCCTGCCGTTCCGGTAAAGAACGGCAGGGATTTCTCCAGGCTTATGCTTTCTTGAATACTTTCTTCAAGCTAAACTTTCCTTGTTGAATATCGTCAAATATCGTGTACACTACCGGCACTACCACCAGGGTGAGAATGGTCGAAGTCACCAGACCGCCAATGATGGCGTGAGCCATCGGCGCCCGGGCTTCAGCCCCCGGCCCGATTCCTAACGCCAGCGGCAGCATACCGAAAATCATTGCCGCAGTTGTCATGATAATCGGGCGCATCCGCTGGATGGCTGCTTCGACTAATGCCTGGTTGCGTTCCACGCCTTGTTCACGACGCTGTTTGGCGAAATCCACCAGCAGGATAGCGTTCTTGGTTACCAAGCCCATCAGCATAATAATACCGATGAGGGACATCATACTGAGTTCACTGCCCATAACCAGCAGACCGATGATGGCTCCGATTATGGCTAACGGCAAGGCCAGCATGATGGAAAAAGGATCAAGGTAGCTTTCAAACTGGGCTGCCAGGACAAAGAAGATAAACAACACTGCCATGCCCAGCGCCAGGACCATGCTGCTAAAAACGTCATTCATGGATTCCGTCTGACCGGTAGCCACAAATTGATAGCCTTCCGGCATATCAATTTCAGCCGCTTTTTTCTCAAACGCAGAGTTAAACTCGCCCAAAGTGATTCCGCTTAAGTTAGCCGAAATGGTAATTTGCTGCTGATTGTCATAACGTTTGATTTGGGCGGGACTGGTAGCATAGACAGTGTCAGTCACCTGTGACACCGGCACCATGACGGCCTGGCCGGCCTCATCGCGCGCCGTTCCTGACAGGTATACCTTGTTGACATTGCCCAAACTGCGCCGCTCTTCCGGATCTAAGATGACCCTGACATCATGTGAGTCGTCGCCGTCCTTGTACTGGGTGACAACCTTACCGTTAAACATGGTCTGCAAGGTATCGGCAATGCTGGCTGACGAAATACCCAAGTCAGCCGCCCGGTCACGATTCACAATGAATTGGGCGTCAGGGTTACCGGGTTCATAGCTTGACGATACTTCGACGGCTCCCGGAATACCGGCAACCGCTTGCTGTACCTGCTCGGCAATCACCGCCAAGGTTTCCAGCGACTGCCCCTGGATAACCAGCGACACCGGTTTGCCGCCTGACAGACCTGACTGTTTCATGACACTGATATCTGCGCCGGGAATATCCTTGAGCTGTTGACGCAGGCCGGCAATAATGTCGTTATCGCTGACACTGCGTTCACTTTTCGGCACAAGCTGGCTAAAAATACTAATCTCTCTGGTATTAGCCACACTATAGGTCATTTCAACTTCAGGAATGGCGCCGATAATTTGCGACATGGCATCAGCCATATCACCTACGGCAGCCACACTCATTCCCGGGTCGACAGTAGCCGTTACGGTAAATTCCCCGTTATCGGCATCGGGCACAAAGGTTGTACCCAGCAGCGGTGTGAGCAGCAGGCTGCCGACAAATAGAACTGCCGCTGCCAGCAGCACTTTGCCGCGGTGACCCAGAGCCTGACGCAAAAACTCACCATATTTGGCGGTTAATTCGTCAAATTTTCCATTCCAGGTCAGCCAGGCCTGGCTTAATTTACCGGTCCCCTTAATGGACGCGTGATTCAAATATTTAGACGACAGCATAGGTGTTAAGGTAAAGGCCACAAATAAGGAAACCAATACACTGGCTGCCACGGTAATGCCGAACTCCTTAAAGAACTGACCGACAATACCGCTCATCATGCCCACCGGCAGGAATACCGCCACCAGTGTAAAGGTAGTGGCCATAACCGCCAGCCCGATTTCGGCTGTTCCCTCCAGTGCAGCCGTCATTTTGTCTTTACCCATTTCGAGATGGCGCACAATATTTTCAATAACGACGATGGCATCGTCAATCAACAAGCCAACCGCCAACGACAGCGCCAACAGTGACATGGTGTTAAGGGAAAAGCCCAGCGCCTTCATAACCACGAAGGAAGCGATAACGGAAACAGGAATGGTTATGCCGGAAATGATGGTACTCCGCCAGTTTCCCAGGAACAAAAACACAATGGCGACAGCCAGAACACCGCCGACCACCAGGTTAAACTGCACGTCCTCCACCGATTCCTCGATGGTCTTGGAGTTATCGCGAACCACCACCAAATCAACTCCGGACGGCAGCTCTTTTTTGATCGTCTCCAATTCTTTCTTGACAACAGCTACTGTTTTTACGGTATTGCTGCCTGACTGCTTCATAATGTCAATACCAAGAGCCGGTGTACCGTTTACCTTGGTAAGGGTCTCAACCTCTGCGGTTGTATCTTTGACGTCGGCAATGTTTTTCAAATATAGCTGAACACCGCCGCGTGAGGCCACAGGAACAGTAAGAAACTGACTGGTTTCGTTGATTTTCCCTACCGCTCTAAGGTCGGTCTTGCGTTGACCATCGGTTATCTTACCGCCGGGAGAATCAATATTTTCGTTTCTTAGACTGTTTAGCACCTCTGGAATCGTAAGGCCGTAAGCCGACATTTGGTTATTATCCAGATGAATCTGAATTTCCCGCTCCAGGGCACCTTTCAATTCAACAGCGGCAACCCCGTTGACTGCCTGTAAACGCTTTTCCAGGAGGTCTTCGGCCAATACCGTCAACTCCCGCTGACTCAAATTGCCTGTTAAGGCAATGGACATAATGGGCGTATCGTCAGGGTCAAAGCGCAAAACCGTAGGCGTTTTGGCTTCATCCGGCAGCTTGGCCTGCAGGGTTCCCAATTTATCGCGTACGCTTTGCGCGGCAGAGTCGGCATTGGTATCCATGGTAAATTGAATAATGGTGGTTGACACACCTTCACTTACCGTGGACATGATATGATCAACACCGGCTACCACGCCGACAACATCTTCTACCTCTTTCGTAATTTTGGACTCCACTTGCTCCGGGGCTGCCCCAGGGTATAGAACCTGAACAGCAACAACCGGTATTTCAACACTAGGATATTGATCAACATCCAGGGACATGTAGCTAACCATGCCGATGACTACCAGCGCCAAAATAATTACTGTTGCAAATACCGGGCGCTTGATGCTAATCTCCGTAAGTTTCATAGATTTTCTCTCCTACTCTATGGCGCCACGCGAACGGCATCACCGTCATGGAGCCGGCTCACACTGGTGATAATAACCTGTTCGCCCGCCTCTAGCCCGGATTTTACAACAATTGTACTGCCGGTTACTTCACCGATCTCAATTGGTTTGCGGACAGCCTTGCCATTTTCCAAAGTAAAAACATAATAGGCGTCCTGTCTTTGGATAACAGCCGCCTGAGGCACGGTAAGCGCCTGAACACTTTCACCGGTAACCAGTTGTACATTGGCAAACATGCCTGACTTTAATTCCCCGCCGGCATTATCGATCTTAATCTTGGTACGGAACATTCTGCTGGCCGAACCGGCATCCGGGTTCATAACATCCACTACACCGGTGAAGACTTTATCCGGATACGCGTCAATCGTAACATGGGCCTTCTGACCAATGTTAACCCGGCCCAAATCCTTCTGCTCTACCGGGATTACAGCATATATCTGGTTAATATCCTGCACCACCATTAAGGCAGCCCCCGGCGAGACCACCTGGCCGACAGTCACCGTTTTATTGGCCACTACCCCGTCAACCGGTGAGCTGATTACGCCGTAGCTGAACTGCTGCTCGGCACTGCTTTGATTGGCAGTCGCACTTGACACATCGGCTTCAGCCGATTTTAGCTTGGCTTTGGCATTATCCAGCTGCTGCTCGGAAACGGCGCCAATATCAGCCAGTCGTTTATACCGGTTAAAATCATTAAGCGCCAGTTCGTAGTTTACCTGCGCCTTGCGCACCGAGTCGCCGGCTTGGCGGGCAGTGTTGATTAATTCGACAGTCTCCAGCTTAACCAGCGGCTGACCGGCTTTAACCGTTTGTCCCTCCTGCACCAGCACCTGCTCCACCCTGCCGGAAATTTTAGCACTCACGGTGGCTGAAATTTGTCCTTCCAGCGTTCCGTTAGCGTTCAGGCTGGGAACAGTCTCGATATAGTCGGCTGCCGCCACCTTGACACTTATGCCTTTGTCAGGCACGACAGCCTGCTCTTTACTGGCAAACACGCCACTGCGAAATAATAAAGTTACCCCTGCCACTAAAATCAGCGGGATTAACCAGTGTTTCGGTTCCCATTTTTTCATTGAACCAGACCCCCATCCAAATTTTACTGTATTCCGAGCTGGGCATACCTACCAGTCGGTATGTCTTGGCTAAAAAATTTAGCGCCTTGTATGCTGCGCTAAACCTTCAGTAACATCCAGACATTATCCAGCATGCGCTGCCGCATGGCCTCTGACTGGAATTGGCTGCCCAAGGATATTTGACCATTTGTCATGGCAATAATATTGGCTGCCAGAGCATAGCTGTCAAAGCCGCTCTTTATTTCCCCTTTTTCCATGGCGGTCTCAAGCTTCCTGGCAAAAGCCTCACAGGCTAAGACCCGGCCTGTTTCTATTCGCTGCTGAATATCGGGAAACTTACCTAGTATTTCGATGGCAAAATGAGCGCAATCCACACTATATTGTCCATCTACTCCCAGCAAATCCTTCGCATATTGCTCCGGCGTTTTTTCCACAATCAGGGCCTGCAGCACTTCCCTGAGGGTATTGCGATCGTCCAGCAGCGCATTATAGTTAGCTTCAAGACGGTCAAACAAATAGTGCAGCGCTACCTGCAGCAATTCATCCTTGCTGGAAAAATAATGGTAGATGCCTCCCTTGGTAATGTTAACTTCATTTGCAACGTCAACCAGCGAAACCGATTTATAACCGCGGGTTAAAAACAAACGCAAAGCGGCTATAACAATATTCTCTTTGGTCATACCATCATCTGCCTTCTCCCATTACTTTGCATACCTACCAGTCGGTATGTACCTATTATCCCCTATTAATCAAGGTATTGTCAATAGAAAAGTGGGTGGTGGATAATACTTCCGTCTGTGCCGGGTCTTGTGCCGGCACGCAAAGCTTATACATTCTGATTAGACCAAAAAAAATACGCCCGCAAGGACGCTAGTACCTTGTGTCACCTAATTCTTTGGATTATATAGCAGTCTTTTTCCGCCCTGCGTTGTTGGCCCACGGGGCATAAGGGCAACATCGGTTTCTGCTGTCGCTATCGCTCGGCACAAACCGTGTTTTCTTTATCGTCGCCTTACATATGTCCGATATGCGCGGCTCCTCCGCCTGGCAGGGCGAAAAAATCCTTGCTATCTAATCTCAAATTTTAAGTGACACAAGGTACTAGCACAGCATATTTATTTTTGTTCCTATTTGGGGTTGAAGCTCTTTTTCTAAAACACTCTTAAATGATATTTCCGGCCTTTTCTTCGATGAGTAAGTCTTTTCGTCATATTGGTTTTGCAGTTGTGATTTTACGCCGGGAAATACCGGGGCAACCTTTACAACCTTCAAAACTCTCACCTTCCATATTTTTACTTTTATCTATTCGCTTTATGGTATTTTTTTCCTGCTATTTATTTCTATATTTTTACATTTTGTCCGGTTTGGCCAATAAAATACCGCCAACGCTGAATAGTAGCGTTGGCGGTCAGGTAAAACCCGGGATCAGCTGGCAGCGTCATCGGGACCATCTGAGGAAATGTTCATTGTTTGCGTAAATAAATTTGTCAGAGGAACCAGGAAAAGATAAAATGCATATATTATGAAACCTGAATCTGCCGATAATGCCGCTGCCGGAACGGCTCCGGCAATATTCCAGGGGATAAGAGGCGATATTACAATTACGGTATTCTCCAGATCAAGCGCCAGCCGGTAGTTGCTGAGACGTTTTCTTTCATAAAGTTTGTGGGTAATTTGATGGGTAAGCATAACTGCCAGGGTTTGGTTGCAGCTAAAAGCGGCTGTGGCTATGCTTGACAGTATCATCGTCGGATATGTATTGATTTTTTGGCCAAGTCTTTCGAAAAACTGTTCAACATCCTGCAACAAACCGGTTCCCTCGAATATTCCGGCATAGGCAGAGGAAATCAGCACAATCAGCGATACCTTCAGCATGGAGTATAGGCCGCCGCCCTGGATTATCTCAGAGAAAACGCCACTTTTATCCGTCGTATAGCCTGTAAGAATATAGTTCAGCATTTGTGACCAGGAAGCACCTTGCACGAAAATAGCAATTAGAATACCGGATACAATGCTGATACTCATCGACAGCTTGACATCCACCTTAAAGGCAGCAAGCAGCAGAATAATGACAGCAGGAAACAGCACAACCAGGTCTATATTGAACGAATTGGCAATTTCATTGCCGATGGAGTTTTCATAAAAAGCCAGCGGATTTGCCTGAGATAAATACAGGTAGCCGATGATGGACAGCGCAAAAGGGATCACCGCCGTTTTGGTCATATTAGCTATATTGGTATACAGCTTAGTATGGGTCAAGGCGACTACCAGATTGGCACTGGAAGACATAGCCGAGCATCTGTCCCCAAAATAGGCGCCGGCAATAATGGCCCCTGCAGCCATATTAATATCTACATTGCCGCTTTGCGCCAGAACGATAAGCACTACTCCTATGGTTCCCACTGTTCCGAAAGAGGTTCCCAGCAGGAAAGAAACCAGGCAGGACAACAGGAACGCAGATACAATAAAATAATCGGCATTCATAAACAAAATTCCATAATACACAATAAAAGAGATGGTGCCACAGGCTCGCCAAACCGCAGTGATAGCGCCAATTAATACAAAAATCCTGATAACAATCAGAGATTTTTTTGAGCCGTTAAGCATCATGGCCAATAAACCAGGCAAGGTAAAGCCTTTACGCATAGCTACCAGCGTAAAGCAGACCAGTCCGAAAAGCAGAGGGTAAAGTATGGATACCCCGTTATAAAGGCTGACAAGCAAAGCAACAAAGAATAGAATAAATACCACTATCGTATCCACAAAATCATCTCTTTCAGCTTACATGTAGAATGATCGCAAATTATAACTATTATAACAGAGTCAGGACAGAATTGTTCACATATCTTTAAAGCGGCCTAAATAATGTTTGATTCAGTAATGAGTCTGGTAACAGTAAACGCCAAGACTGGTAAATAGCTGTAAGTTTAGTGCACATTGCCGGCGTCAAGCATACTATAGAATAGCAATACTCTAAAAGGAGGAGTTCAGCTTGGATGCTCGACAAGGTTTCTTCGGCCAGAATTGTTATTCTAACAACTGGATTTGGATTATACTTATCCTAATCAGCTTTATCTTCTTATTCCGCGATAATAACTTCAACTTTTAGCCAGCTAAAACCCATACTGCCGCTGCCCTGTATTACCGGTGATAATGTACATCCATCAGTTTCAGCTGGGGATAGTATAAAGCATAGTAAAACTTCATCAACAAAGGAGGAATTAAGATGTTTTGGGGTACCAATAGAGAATTGTGGTTTGTTATCCTGGTGATCAGCCTGTTCATCTTATTATTCCCGGAATTCGAAGATACCAGTTGCTAGGTCATCAGTGGAATTACGGCTGACAACCCGTAGGTATAGGAAAGGGGCGTGCTGAAATCATACATTTCAACACGCTTTTTTCTATTCTGGTAAACAGTACGGCAGCTTGCCGGAAAAAAACCGCTTTTCGTGGTTGCTCAACCGCGGACAGGCTAGTTATACTAGTACATGTGAATTGTGTTATCAAAAACAGCTTAGTGTTTTTGATAACAGTAAAAATAACAGACAGGTTGTGATACTATGGAGAACATTGATTTCGTGGAATGTCTGGGGTATTTCGCCTCCCTCTTGGTCGCCAGCTCTTTTTTAATGAAGTCGATAAATAAATTACGTCTGGTAAATACGGCAGGTGCCATTCTCTTTGTTATATATGCTGTTACGATTAAGGCGTTGCCGGTGGCCTTAATTAATCTTTTTATTGTTTGTGTAAATATATATTATTTAACAAAACAACATACTGCCAAACAAACGACCTGAGTTTATAAAACAATTACCCCCAGACCTAAGTCCAGGGGTAAAAAACGGATACCTGTGGCAATTGTCCGGTCGGACCGAACATGAATTTAAATAAAAACTATGAACAGCACAATGAGTATAATCAGAATAAACCAGATTCCTCCTCCAAACCAGCCGGCCCCTCGCGCATTATCTGCCATTTAAACCCCTCCCTTGTAGTAATCGTTCCGCTGTCTTACTGTAGTCTATGTCAATTAAAGCAGGTTGGTGAAAGCCAAAAACTGCTCTATTCCGGCGGACGGAACCCAACCTAAAAAAGCCCGCCCCCAACCGACAGGTTGAGAACGGACTGCATGTTCATCCGAGCAACGGAGCTCCACCAAATCCATTAGGTTTCCCCCAAACCTAGCAGATCTCCCCAACTCCGTTGCACCAGTGTAATTATACTATAATCATACCCTAAGAGCAAGATTGTAATAACACACCGCCTGTTAGTTGCGCAAGAAAATCAAGTTATGCCTTACATAACTTTCAGGGCACGCAGCTCACGATATAAAAAATATCCTGTGAGAACCGCTGATGCCAAGTCTGCGATCGGCCCTGCCAGCCAAATTCCAGTCAAACCGAAAAAATTAGGCAGAAGCATAATCATGGGAATTAATATGAGCACTTGTCTTGACATGGTAAGCAATAACGCGTGTTTGGCTTTGCCGACTGCCTGAAAATACTGAGCCGCAATGACCTGAAAACCGATAATCGGCAATAAGCTCAGCATGATTCTCAGCCCTTTGCCGCCCATTGCAATGAGTTCCGGATTGCTGTTGAACAAGCCAATAATATAGTAATCAAATATTTGAATAAAGATAAAGCCGATCAGCGAAATGCCACTGGCAGCCAGGACTGCCTTTTTCAGCGTCTGAAAAACCCGGTAGTATTGCTGTGCACCGTAGTTATAGCCGATGATCGGCTGAGCTCCCTGACTAATGCCCATTACAGGCATCAACAGCAGCATGGCTACCCGGTTGACAATGCCCATAGCGGCGACAGCCAGGTCTCCGCCATAGCGGATGAGGGCAAAATTATAAATGACGGTAACAATGCTGGCGGCAAGCTGCATGAAAAACGGCGACATCCCGATAGTGGCAATCGCCTGGACAATAGCTGCTTTAGGCCGCAGATACCGCAGCCTGATCTTCAGGGTGCTCTTACTGCTGAAAAAGTAACCAAGGACCCATAAAGCGGAAACAGCCTGGGAAATGACAGTAGCCAGAGCGGAACCGCCGATTCCCAGTTTCATCCCGAAAATAAAAAGAGGGTTGAGAATGATGTTAATACCTGCCGAAATCAGCATGGTGAGCATCGCCAGGCGGGGATTGCCCTCTGCCCTGATAATATTATTCAAACCAAAGCCAATGTACATAAATACACTGCCGGAAATAATAATCTGGGTAAATATTTTGGCAGAAGGCAGCACCTTGGGCTCTGCCCCCAGTGCTTGCAGCATAGGTTCGAGAAAAAGCAGCCCGGCAACAGACATAACAAACGCCAGGATAATGATTAAAGTCAGCGCATTACCTAAAATCTGCTCCGCCTCTGCCCGGTTATTCTCGCCTAACCGGATAGACACCAGTGTAGATGCCCCTACCCCAATCAACATACCGAAGGCCATCATTACCAGCATGATCGGAAACGCGATCGTCACTGCCGTCAGACCTATCTCACCCACACCATTACCAACGAAGATACTGTCCACAACATTGTATAGCGCATTTACCATCATGCCGATAATGGCAGGTATGGAAAACCGCCATAACAGCTTGCCAATCGGCTCCTCACCTAAAGCCGTTGATGGATCCATGAATTAACCTCCTGTAACAAAATGGGCTCCACATTGGCCCATCGCGCCGGTTACATGCTGAAATTGGTTTACTTGTCCGCGGCCTCCTCACATAAGGGGTAGTTAAACTGCCAGCCGATTCCAAACTTATCGGTTACAAATCCATAGTACCTGCTCCAGAATGTTTCCTGAAGCTCCATAACCACTTTGCCGCCTTCTTTGAGTTTGTTAAAGGCGAAGGTAATGTCTTCCATATTTGCCGTAACTATGGTAAGGCTTATATTATTGCCCACAACCAAAGGCATATCGGGAAAGACGTCAGAAAACATCACAACACTTCCATGAATGGTAAGCCGTGCGTGCATTACCCAGTTTTTCAGCTCTTCCGGCAGAGTAAATTGCTGGTTAGGGTCTGGCGGCATATCTCCAAAGGTCATGATTTGCGGCTTTTCCGTTCCGAAAACCTGTGCATAAAATTCTACTGCTTCCCGGCAATTTCCTTTAAAATTGATATACGCTTGAACAGCCATTGGCTTCACTCCTTATTGTAGGTTTCCGAAAATGGTTTCCATTAGTATAGGCGAAATCAGGCATAAGTATCCTGATTGCTCTAAGCAGGACAAGCAAAGACCAAGCACCTGTTTAGCAGAGGTTGCTTGGTCTTTTGCTTAGTGGATATCCTCAGCTGCTTTATCCACTAACTCACGGTATGCAATTTTTTTAGCCGTGCCTGTCTTGAAATGATCATCAATATAACGGCCAAGTGTTTCTCTATCCATTTGAATATCCGTATACTTTAAATTGTCGATTAGGTCTGCTTCCCATTGAATCTGAAAGTCAATACCGTCAATCCTTGACGGCGTATGATGATTGCCGATAATAAAGCAGCATCTGTCGATAATGCGAGAATCGCAACCTAATTCCTCAAGTATTCGTCTGGCAATGGGCGGACCCTCTTTTTCCTGGTACGTCCCCTCCATGCTGCCATACTTGCGCTGCGCCTCAATAGCACCGATGTCGTGAAGGATAGCTACTATTGAACTTATTTCTCGCCGATACTCATTAACATTTTCGCCATCCATGATTTCTTCTGCATATCCTAATACCCTTAGGGTATGCTCTATTCCATAGGGAACCTGATGAAATATTTTTTTCATTTCGTTTATTAATATTTCTTTATCCATTAGCATCCTCTGCCTCCAGCTATCAACAACTATCTAATGCACAACCCGTTCCAGCATATATCATATAAGATATAGTCCGTCAGCACAAGCACCGGTCTCTATAGCCTTCTGTTTAAATCCGGAGATTATGAAGTCTATTTAGTTTGCCCCGGTGTTGTTCAAAAATAGCATAGCGTCTGTCTCTGGCAGAGGCCGGCAGAAAATATAGCCCTGGATAAAGTTGCATTGGCATTGCCTGACTTTATTTAACTGTGATTCTGTTTCGACACCTTCGGCCACAACACTGAGTCCCTGCAACTGAGCCATGCTGACAATAGAATTGACAAATCGCAGTTGGTCTGCGTCAGATTCGATATCGTCAATGAACAGCTTGTCAATCTTAAGTGTCTCCACCGGCAGGTTTTTTAAATATGTCAAGGAACAATAACCGCTGCCAAAATCATCAAGGGAAAGGCGTATTCCCAGTGTGCGCAATGCCTTGAGCTTTTGTATGCTATCCTCCATAGAAACAATCAAAGCATTTTCCGTAATTTCAATTTCAAGCTGACCGGGCTTGATACCGGCTGTGCGTATTGCTTCACGAACCAAGGGGACAAAATTCTCAGCCACCAGTTGGCGTGGCGATACATTGACCGCTACACGAAGATGGCTTTTCCCCCGGTCCGCTAATCTACGGGCGAACCGGCAGGCTTCGCCAATAACCCATTCACCAATTGTCTGGATGGTACCATTCTCTTCCGCCAGCGGAATAAACCGTCCGGGAGACACCGGGCCAAGTTCGGCGCTGTTCCAACGCAGCAGCGCTTCAAAGCCGACTACCGCCAGCGTATGTGGATTGCCCAGCGGCTGATAATGCAAGTACAGTTCATTGCGCTTGATTGCCTCACGCAGGCCCTGTTTGATAAGCATATCCTCATCGGCGGTTTTCTGCAGATCGGTTTCGTAAAAATGCCAGGTATTCTTGCCGTTTCCTTTCGCTGCATACAGAGCTAAATCGGCTTTCTTTAAAATATCCTCCGTTGTATCACCATCATCCGGATAACAGGCAATACCAATACTGGCAGACATATAGGCGCGGGAGGTACCGAGCTCATAATCCCGTTCGAGCAGCTTGACCATGCTGGCAGCAATGTTGCGGATTTTTCCCGGGTTGGCTTCACCTGGCAGCACTACGATAAATTCGTCGCCGCCAATCCTTGCTACAAACGCCCGTTCCTGCATCGCAGCGCAAATATAGCTGCCGGTTTTAATGATCACCTCATCACCATACGAATGGCCAAAGGTATCGTTAATTGTCTTCAGATTATCCAGGTCGATGAATAAAACCGCCCCCGAAGTTTCTCCCTGTTGTGCCTTTTCCATTTCCAGGTTGAGAAATTCCCGCAGATAGGCCCTGTTCGGCAAGCCGGTAAGAGCGTCATGGTAAGCCAGCCGTTGGATAACCTGCTCCTGTGCCTTGCGTTCCGAGATATCCCGGACAATAGCCAGTATACGCTCCTTTTGGTCAATCACTGCTCTTTGCAGGTTTACTTCCATCCATATCGGGTGACCGGCTTTATGCTTGTTTTTCCAGGCAAATAGCTGCGACTTGCCGGCAACAGTGTGTTCCATCCGCCGCCTGGCATCATCTCCATTAAATTGCGGTTCACCGGTGTCGAAAATGCCAAAGCCTCCAGCCAGCACATCCTCACGGGTATATCCATGCATTGTACAGGCTTTTTCGTTGATATCAAGAATTTCACCGGTTTCTGCATCATGTATAAAAATGCCGTCACTGGCCGCTTCGAAAATAGCCCGGTATTTTGCTTCTGAGGCCAATAGTTCTTCATGCGCCGCCGTAAGCTCTGCATTTTTCTCCCGCAATTCCTGCTCCGACCTTTTAAGAGCGCTAACCAGTTGCGAGTTTTGCACGGCAATAGCAGCCAGGTCGGCAAATCTGCCTAAAAAGGCGATGTCCTCGTCGCTAAAGCTTTGTTCCGGATTAAGAAATCCCACACTGAAGGTGCCGATTACCTGATCGCCTGCTTTCATCGGCACATAAGCAACACTGTGTACCAGATCGAAAAGCGGATCAGGCAAACGGTGCTCCCAGGTACTGTAGTCATCAAGCACGACGATTTCTCCGGTTTTATACACCTGTCCGCTAATGCCTTCGGTCAGTTTTATGTCTCTGCCAACAAGCTGAGCATAATGTCCTAAGCCAATCTCACTGCAGAAAATGCCCTTTTCTTCATCCACCAAATTTATATAACTATGGGTTGTGCCTAACAGTTTGGCCGCACTCGCAGCAATCAGTCTGAGAATATCATGTAAATTCGTCTTTTGCATAAGCTTTAAAGCCGTTTCGTGAAGGGAAGCTAAGACGATATTGCGGCGGTGGATAGCCTGCTCACGCGCCAGCAGCTCATCCAGCTGTTGTCTCAGTTCTTCCTCGGAAGCGGCAAGCTCCTCATAGGCGGTGGTCAGTTCTTCATGCAAATACCGGTAGTTTCCCTCGCTCTGTCTGATTACCGTTTCCATAGTGACTGTCGCCGTAATATCCCGGACAACGCTGATAACTGCCTCTTTATTTAGCAGCCGCACTCGCTGCGAACTGACCTCTACCGGAAAAGTTTCGCCGGTTCGCCGCATATGGACAGTGCGAAACAAGATTCCTGCCTGCTGTGCAATCTTAAGCTGGGCGTCAACTGCAGCTCTGGTCTCCGGTGAGCGCAATTCATAAATCTGCATGCCGCAAAGCTCATCGCGGGAATAGCCATAAGCATGTACGGCCGCCGTATTGGTAATTAAAATGTTGCCGTTTGTATCGACAACTAAAATAATATCGCACATTTGCTCCATTATATTCCGGTAAATGGTGTCATTGTCTAAATCAATCATATCAGTTACCATCCTTTTAATCACCAGGTGTCCTTCAGGGTCCAAACCGCTGGTACGGCTCCCCCAAATTTATGCCATGCGCCAACAAGAAGGCTGGAGATAGGTGTTATACGTGGAATTTTTCCACTGTCGCCTGGAGTTCCTGGGATAGCTGGGACAAGGCTTCGCTGGAACTGGCGATTTCCTCCATGGAAGCCAATTGCTCTTCTGCCGCCGCCGAGACGGTCTGTGTCTCACCTGCCGCGGCTTTACTGAGGTCGTCAATTTTCTTGACCGAACCTACAATCTGCTGACTGCCACCTGCCATCTGCTGGATGGCTGCCGAAATTTCTTTTACCTGACCCGATACCTGGGTCACTAATTCCGCAATATCCCGGAAAGCAGTCCCGGCCGCACTGACCACTTCGGTCCCGGTCTTTACTTCCTGTGCTCCGTCGTTCATCGCGGCAACCGCTTTGCCGGTGTCGCCCTGGATTTCACCGATCAGTTGGGCAATCTGCTTGGCTGCGGCCTGAGAATCTTCTGCCAATTTTCTTATTTCCTCCGCCACTACCGCGAAGCCTCGTCCCTGCTCTCCCGCCCGTGCCGCCTCGATAGCGGCGTTAAGGGCCAGCAAATTCGTCTGCCCGGCAATACCGGCAATGGTGTCAACAATTTGCCCGATTTCCCGGGATTTTTCATTTAAGTTAAGGATGGTTCCCGCTACTACCTGAGACGACTTTTCTATCGTATTCATTTGCGTTACAGCTTGCTCTACCGCTGTACCGCCCGTTTTGGCTTTGTCGGCAGCCTGAGCCGAATGAGCTGCTACCTGGTTGGCATTGGCCGCCACCTGCTGAATGCCGGCTGACATTTGTTCCACCACGGCGGCGGTTTCGTTGGCGGTAGCCAATTGTTCACCGGCCTGATTAGCCACATTGGTAATCGACGAAGCGACCTGGTTGGCCGCCTGTGCGGACTGCTCCGAACTGGCGGTAAGTTCCTCACTGGAGGCCGCGACCTGTTCAGCTGTTACCATTACTTGTTTAATTAACTGCCGCAGGTTCTCTTTCATCGTGTTAAAGGAAACGGCCAACTGGCCGATTTCGTCCGAAGATTTCACCAGGACATCCTCTTCCCGCAGATTCCCGTTAGCCAGTTCATTGGCGCAGCCGGTAATTTTCCGGATTGGCTTTGAGATACTCTGACTTACGAATACACCAATCCCGACAGCAACAAAGGCTACGAAAATATTTACCAGCAGCAATAATGTCTGAGCTTGTTTTGCCTGTTCTGTCTGCGCCTTCTGATCGGTATCCACTAAAGCTTTCACCACTTGAACCAGTTCTTCCGAAGCATTTATGGCGGCATTATAGGGCTTGCCCACCTCCTGCATATACAGTTCGACAGCTTCCAGGTTATTGGCTTTCCTGGCCTCGATAGACTTCTCTGCAATGGCTTCATAGTTAGCCTTTTCCTGTCGCATCACCTGCAGCGTCTTTCTGCCTTGTTCGGTTATAACTATTTCACTCAGTTGAGCCAATTTTTCATCAGATTCTTTACGGTAATCATTAAAAGCCGCTATATCCGCCATATTCCCCGTAAAGTTAAACCGGCGCATGGCTACAGCCTCGTTGGCCAAATCAGTTGCAACCCCTTGTGTCAACTCCATTTTTCGCAGGCTGTTATCGATTAGGACCTCGTAAGAGCTATTTATATCCCCAATCTTTACATAGGTAAATACGCTCATAATAACAACCAGCAGGATGACTAATAAAAAACCCCCAGTAATTTTTTTCCCGACCGTTAACATCATAATTTTCTCCTCTCTCTCTGCCATTAAGCAGCACCATTACCTTTCAACAAAAAAACTCCCTATATTATAAAATAATACAAGGAATTTGCCGTTTTCCTAATCACCCGGTGAGTGAAATTCGGACAATTTATTACAATTTGTACTGTCAAGCCGTTGTTTCAGCAATACCCGTGAGCTTATTCCCAGCTTTTCGAAAACACTTTTAAGCTGGGTTTTGACCGTATTCTCTGAAATAAACAGCCGCTCACCAATCTCTCTGTTATTCATCCCCTTTGCCGCCAGGCACGCTATCTCCTGTTCCCGTCTGGTCAACTTCGGAGCGCCCCTGAAGCAGTAGTTTCTCACAATTCGCGCCACCGTTTTTTGCCGGCTGGCACACAACGCCAGTATTTTACCGATATCCTCACGGCAAAAGCCGCTTTCGGCAAGCTTTTTCAGCAACGGTTTGATGTAATCACAGTTTTCCACAAACGGCATATACAGCTTATCGGCCATAGCGATATCCAGTGCGCTCCTCAGATTGGACAATGCCTCAGCTTCCTTGCAAATCCGCTTATTGGCTGCCGCCAGATATATATACGTGTAAATGTGTCCAAGCAAATTCGGAAAAATGGCGGCAGTGTCAAAAAAGTATTCCGCACTGCCAATCAGCTTCAGGTATTCGCCGCGCACCAGCAAGGCCCGGCCATACACCATATTGAACGCCCCGAAAGCAGGAAACAGCAGGCAGCTGTCGTTCACCCTGCCTTCTGTTATCCAGTGGGGTATCTTGTCTGCTTGCTGCAGGAGAGCGTATAGATAGCCCTCACACAGCTCCACCGTATGCAGAAAAAGGTGGCGCCGCCCGCCGGTTATGTCGGTACGCAGCTGCTGCAAGCCGGCCGCTATACCGGAAGAATCGCCCTGTACGATGGCCAGGCGTATCTGCAGGAATAAAGCGCAGATAATGATTCCGGTCTGCATGCCGGCCCGGGCATGATACAAGGCTTTGTGCAGCACAATCTCGGCATTGACAAAGTCACCGGTGTTGAAATACCTTTCCGCCTCCATGACATATTCCGCACCGCTGCCGTGTCCGTTAGTCAGACGGGCATAACAAGACAGGCTTTGCCGCAAGTCCCGGACAGTTTCCTCCAGCTTGCCGCTTTCCCGGTAATACAGATAAAGTACGGAATATGACCCGAAAGTCCAGTTGGTTCCGTTATAACAGACAGAACTTGAGCGTCCTAAAAGTTCCCAGGCCGCCCGGTAGTGCGCCGACATCCGCTTAAGGTCGTTATAGGCGGTAAAACTGAGCAAAAGTTCAGCCTCTCCTGACAGACTTTCCCGCGCTCTGGCGTCCAGGCTTTCATCTGTGTGGAGATTACCGATGAATTCACTGCAAAGCTCGCTGAACAACGTCATCTCATTATGAACGAATAGATGCAGCGCATAGTTAAGCATTGCGTAATGATGCCGGGCTTTAATCTCCTTCGGACATTCCTCCAGATAGCTTTTAAGCAATTCGGTGTCCCTGGCGGCAGAGGTATAGTCAGCCGCTTTGTCTGCTTCCAGCGCCACCAGGATGTTGTCAAAATCGCCGCACTCATAAAAATAACGTCTGGCAACAGAATATTCGCCATTTTTCAGATGCCAGTGCGCCGCTTTTTGGTACAGGTCGTGCCGGTGATGCAAGGCTTTACACACCAGTACTTCTCGCAGAAAGCCGGTGAAGATGCTGTGGGGATAATAGGTTCTGGTTCGGGCGTCATATTTTATAAAAATGTTTTTGCCGGTTAGCTCGGCCAGCAATTCACCGGCATTGTCTTTTCCCCACATGTGAACGGCTTGCTTAAAAGTAAAACTGTCAAAAATGCACAGGGTAAGGAGAAACTCTTGCATTTCAACCGAAAGCGAGGTATAGACCGCCTGTTCTATCAGCTTGTATATGCAGCTTTCCGGGGCACAGCCGCCTGTTGCAATAAATTCCGGCATCAACAGGTACAGGGCGCTGATCCAGCCTCTGGTTACAGCATATAGCTCGTCGGCTTCACTGCCCTTAAGGCCGATCCCGCAGGTCTTGTAATACCCGGCAATCTCCTGCGGGGTCAGTTCAAACGTTTCCTGCGCGATGTGGTACAGATAGCCTTTAAGCAGCAATTCTTCCCGGCTCTGCAATCCGATAAACCGCGCAATCAAAACAATATGCAGATTGGTTATCCGGTTGAGAGCCAAAAATTCAATAAACCGGTCAATTTCGGTGGTTTCTACCAGATGATAGTCGTCAATCACCAGTACGGTCCGGACGGACAGTTCGGTTTTCGCAATAATCCGCAAGGCTTCCTGAAGCGAGACACTGTCTGCAGGAAAGCCGAGAAAAAGCAGTTTTTGCCCACAGTCAGTATCGACTTGGGAAAATAAATTACTAAAGGCTTGCCAAAAGTTGCTCAAGGAATTGTCATAAACCATCTGCCACAATACATGAGCTGTGCTTTTGTTTAAATATTCCCTGACGGCGGTAGTTTTGCCGTAACCCATCGGTGCTTCAACAGCGGCCAGAGGATAGTCGAAAATTTCTCCCAGAGCCGCCGTAATTCTTTCGGGAAAATACAGCTTTTTTGTATTATAGCGCTTTACTGTTGTCATTCGCATCACCTTGTATCTTGTTTATGTACAAATACTCACAAGCATCGTGGCGATTTATTCCTATTAGCAAAAAAAGTTGTGCATTCACACTGCCAAAAGCCACAGATTATCGGGCTATGATAATTATTTCCAGAGCAACCGCAACCCACACCAGGTTCGGCCTAATACCTCTCATATGCTGAAATGCCAGTGCAGTCAAATTAAAAAAAACCGGCAAAACCGATGTTGGGCAGTGTGTGGCTGACCCACGCAGTATAACCGCCATCGATACCGCCGGTGAATGTTAGCTCCACTGTGCCGACGGGCATGAAGCCTTAACTACCGCCATTACCTTCTTTATTAAACAATGAAAAACCCCATATTACCAATATAATACAAGGAATTTACCAGATTTCTAATCACCTGGTAGGTGAATTTCTTGCAATTATTCAACCGGCTGTCAACCCGCCATTTTAGCAGACGGTTGAGTAATTCCCCTCCCCCCGGAGTAATGACGAAATAGCAAGCGAACCTGCTTCCCATTAATCTAAGCGAAAAACCCGCTACCCTCACGGGCAGCGGGTAGTTAGTCTACCGGTTCAAAATTCAATTACAGCGTTAGCAGCATTTTTATATGCGGAATACCATCCTCTAAAAATTCGTCGGAGATTTGCTGAAAGCCCAGTTGCTCATAAAACCCTTTAGCATAGGTCTGGGCTTCGATATAAATATTGTCAGCCCCCAGTTTTTCCTGCGCAACCCGAATCCCTGCCAGCAAGACTTTTTTGCCTAAACCGCTTCCCCGCCTGACTGTCAGAACCCTGCCGATGGCAACCTTGTCACAGCCTGGATTAGGGTCTACTACCCTAAGATAAGCCTGAATACAGCCATTTTCTTTATAAAAGATGTGATAAGAAAAAAGGTCTTTTCCGTCTAACTCCTGATAAGGGCAGTCTTGCTCGACCACAAACACCGCTACCCTCACCTGTAACAAGTCGTACAGTTCGCGGGTGGTCAAATCCTCAAAACGCTTAATAATCAGGTCCATACTATTCTCCCTTAGTTTCAAAGCTAATCAGCCTGCTATTTTATGTCCTGATTAGATTATACACTACTTCCTCATCAAAAAACAGAGACTTTACAGATGCTTGAATAACATGCTGTCATTCTGCCGGTCGGTCAATACCGGCATTATTATCGGGCTTTCTCGAATTGCAGGCATTGGGCAAACAGCCTTTCATATCCTGCCGATGCTCCCAGTTCCATATAATCCATTTGCTTGGCCAATGCCTCAAGCTCTCGCTTTACTTCAACAGACATAAGAGCCATATAGGCTCCTGTTTTCGAGGAATTTCCCACATAATGAATCTTATCCTTAACCTCTGCCGGTAAAATCTCCGTTCCCATCAAGCTGTCGGCCGGCAAATGGGATCCGAACTGCCCTGCAATCATGACCTTATCCAATTGATTGATATGCAGCTCCGCCTGCCTTAACAGCGCATGAAATCCTGAGAGAATCGCTCCCTTGGCCAATTGAACCTGCCGGATATCTCCCTGGGTAATCCCTAAAGGCTCCTGACCATCTTTTAAAATAAATTCGCGCTTCTTACCATCCACCCGCAGCAGAGGATATCGGTAATCCGTTTCTTCCAGTTCTTCTTTCTTAATAAAGCTGCCATTCTTTTTAACCAGTCCGATACGAAGCAATTCTTTTACAACCGCCAGAATGCCGCTGCCGCATAGGCCTACCGGTGCCTCATCACCGATGACCTTCAGCTCAATCCCCCCGTCAGTAATTGCCACATCTTCTATGGCCCCTACTGCCGCTCTCATACCGCAGCTGATATTCATTCCTTCCAGGGCCGGCCCCGCAGCACAGGAGCAGGACATCAGCCGGCCATTTTTAGCTAAAACAATTTCGCCGTTGGTGCCGATGTCAATAAACAGGAGATTCTCCCTGCTTTTTTCCAGTTGGCAGACATATGCCCCGGCTACGATATCTCCGCCGATATAGGAGGATACCGACGGCAGACAATATACCCTTGCGCCCGTGGCTCCCTGTAAGCCAATATCTCTTGCCATTATATTTTTGGCTTTGACAAAGACCGGGGCATAGGGGGAGCGTCCTATAGGCGCCGTGTCGATACCCAACAGGAAGTGCATCATCGTACAATTGGCAGCAATTGAGATCTCATAAATGTTTTGCCTGCTGACAGCCGCCTTACTGCACATATCTTCAATCAGCGAATTGAGCCCTTCAACAATTGTCTGCTGCAGTTCTTTGCGGCCGTCTGCCGGGTTTTCCAGGCTATAGGAGATTCTGGTTAACACATCAAGGCCAAATTTCTTTTGCGGGTTGAGCATGGAAGCGGAAGCCAGCTCATCGCCGGTTTTCAGATCAATCAAAGCGGTTACCACCGTTGTTGTGCCAATATCAACCGCCACTCCATAAATAAGCGCCGTTGTATCACCTGTCTCGATCCCGATTAAATCCGTACCGTTAAAAACACCGGTAACCTTCCCCTCCCCGGTGTCCAAATGCTGCAGCAATCGCCAATCCAAGTCTTTCCGGCCCAGGGCATGGCAGAGAGAATCCTCATAGGGACTGGGGTTTTCCAAGGTTGGCTTTTCTATGTGCAAGACTTTTTTGGAAATCCCCGGATTCATGCGAAAATCAGGCATATAACCGGCTGTCAGTATTTCATGTTTTCTTTCTGTTTGCAGTGTTTCGATCTCGATGTCCTCTTCCGGCACTACCAGACAGGCCAGTCTAACACCTGCAGCCATTTCTTCCTTTTTCAAAAGCTTTTTTTCCGTCTCGGAGACAGCAGGCAGCTGCCCCTGCAACAGCCTGATTTTGCATTTTCCGCAGGAGCCTTTGCCGTTGCAGGGATTATCCACAAAGACCCCATTTGCCAACAGGACCTGCAGCAAATCCTTACCCGGGTCGCACTGAATTCTCTTCCCCTCATTCGTAATGAAAATATCAGGCATCGATGTTCGCAGCTCCTTTAGTTACAGCCTCCAGCATTGATTTTACATTTTTCAAAGGGGATTTCATCCCAAGCCCGCAGGCAGGAGAGATAATATTGACTCCGTCCTGCACACATCTCTCAGTTAGTGCGGCGACTTTTCCCGGTTCGCCAAATTCAATGGCGTAGGTACTGACATTACCCATCAGCAGCCTGTTTCCCAGATTTTTTCTGGCTTCCCGCATGCTGACAATGGCATCAAAACTCAACACATGGCTTTTTATTTGGGCAGTTCCCGAATATACCTTGCGCATTTGTCCGCAAATGTGGACAATGGTATACTTATTTTCACTGTGAATACTGTCGACAATTTTATTAATATATTTCACGGCAAATTCTTCAAAGAGCTTGGGTCCCAGAATTTCACCCGTACCGCTTGGATCGGAAATGGCTATAATATCCGCCCCGGCCGCTATTTGCCGTTTGGCAAATGCGATCAATTGGCCGGTGACAAACTCCATAAACCCATGGGCCTTGGCATTATTTTTTCTCAGTTCTTTATAAAACACAACAGGCTCCATCAGCGAGCTGGCCATGCTGATGGGGCCCGTTATATTCCCGATGACCGGTACGTCATTTCCCTTGGCTTTTAATAATTTAATGGCCTCAACAACTACGTCCGCCCTTCCCTGTCCCTGGCGGTTATTGGCTGCGGTAAGCCTTTCCCACTCTTTTACAGAGGTGGTGGCATATTCTACAACATGGGGCTCATAAAAATTTGTTCCCAAATCCACCTTCGCACCCAAATTCTCTGCTTCAATGGTCATGCAAAAGGGAACGCCATAATTTTCGAAGCAGCCCTTTTCATAAACCGCCGCTGCTAAGTCTGCCATCATCCGGGCATTGGTATGAGCCTCCGGAAAACGGATTCCCGCCTCTTCCATCAGCTCCGCAGTGATCATATTCATCATCCCCCCGGGACAAATGCAGGGGGGTCTGTCAACCTGTTCCTCTCTGAAAACCTTATTCAACCGTTCCTTTGGCAATAACACAGCTGCATCCTCCTTTACCTTTAGGCAACATTAAGCAAGCCTTTGATCAGTTTGACTGCTTCAACGGCATTGGGAGAATACCCATCTGCCCCAATGATATCGGCAAATTTCTGGGAGATGGGTCCTCCGCCAATAATCACCTTAACCTCATCTCTCATGCCCGCTGCTGTTAGCAGCTCAATTACCGTGCCCATGCCTCCCATCGTTGTCGTCATCAGGGTTGCCATACATACAAAAGAGGCGTTTACCTCCCTAGCTTTATCCACAAAGCGCTGCAGCGGAACGTCCCTTCCCAAATCAACCATCTCGAAGCCTGCGGTTTCCATCATAATTTTCACCAGGTTCTTGCCAATATCATGGGTATCTCCCTCAACGACCCCAATGACGCCTTTGATCTTTTCTTTCTCCGCTTCGTCTGAAGGAAGATGGGGTCTTAAAATATTCAGCCCCTCATACATGGCGTCTGAACACAGCAATACATCGGTAACATAATACTCTTCATCCTCATATAATTGGCTCGCACGATTCATACCGTCCACAAGGCCCTCCATAATGCCGTCGAAGGCCGGATAGCCTGCTGCTACGTATTCCTGACAGGCTGCAATTACGTCATCTTCCTCCATGTCCACAACACCGTCTGATAATCTTTTCAGTAATTCTTCTTTAGATGCTGGCATAAGTTTCTCCTCCCATTTTATCATGTATTAGATTTTTTCTACTAGCTCATGAAATTTTGGGGCTCCAAGGGCCATTTCCCATATTTCCTGGCAGAAGCCATAAATTGATCAACATTTTCCAGCGGAACATTGCCGGAAAGATCACAGCCTGATGCTAAAATGTAGCCGCAGGGACTGTCATAGGCTTTTTGAATACAACTTTTAACCGCCTGGTCCACATCCTTGGTGTTCCCCAAAATTAATACCTCTACAGGGTCTACATTCCCCAGAATCGGAACCTTGCCCCCTGCTACCTGCTTGGTATAGGCCAGATCCACTTTGTTATCGATACTCAGCATATCACAGCCTGATGTCACCATGTCTGCCACAATGGCTGTCGTATCTCCGCAAATGTGGTAGCATACCATTCCTTTGGCCTCATGGATATCCTGCATCAAATCTATCGTATAAGGCAAAACAAACTCCAAATACTGTTTGCGACTGAGGATCGTCCCGGAGGCAATGGGGTCACACAACAAAAATACAGCCCCGGCTTTAATAAATTCCCGGTAAATCGTCTTTAAGCCTTGAGTACAGAAACGTAGCAACTGGTGTACCTTCTCCGGATTTTTTCTGGTTGCCCTCAGCAAACTCTCTGTTTGATAGATGCTGGCAGCCGCCGTAAAAGGACCGGATATCAATACCCCTGTCGGAACCTCTTTTCCCAGTTCATCAATAAGAATTTTAGTTGCTTCCACATGGAGCTGAAGTTTTTTGTCATTCTTCAGCTCCAGCTTGGCTATGTCCAGCTGGTCCACATGATTTAGATCGTTCAGGGCATAACTCATAATTGCCGGAATGGAGTCTTCCGGATCATTCATCACAGAACCCAGGGCTATCCCTACTCCATGCAATCCGTATTCGATGATGGTTAAATCATTGCCGAATCTTTTATAGGCAGCCACCTGAGCCTTTGCTTCATTTAACGCGCTGCTCCGTTTTTCCTTATGGGTCATTCCTAAGGCCAGGCCGGACATGGAGCAGACCACCGGCATAGCCAGAATTCTGTCCATAGGTTTTCCTGTCATAAAAGCGGTCAGCCGTTCGTTAGGGGTCATGTGATCATCTTTATGCATAGGTCACTTTCTCCTTCATTTCCTAATGAGATCCTAGTGAAAATTTGCTGTTGCTTTGCGTCTTTTTTTAAAATTAAAGCAGCTCAAGGGTTTTAATTATCCCGTTTTGCAAGACAAACTCTCTGTTTTTAACGCACATTTGCCCAACAAATTTCGTTTTTCCTACTACTTTTTGACAAGCCGAAAAATAGTTTATAGGCGCACCCAGATCAATGTCCTGCCAAACGGCTTTCTCTGTCCCCAGCAAGGCAAAGGCGGTTTTAGGACAAAGCAGCAGGAGACTTTCATTGCCGAGGATTGTTTCCACTCTTTTAAAGAAAGGATAAGTAAAAAGTTCCACTGTTTTTGCCGACATCTCAGGTCCCAGGATATTCAGGCCGCCGGTAGAATCACCATAACTAAACATAGTGACTCCTGCCTGCTGTGCTGCCTCCACATAACGCAGCATTTCCCTCTGCAATTTATCAAAAATAAGCTTCATCTGCTCCGGCTTTTTGCGAAATATCTTGAAAATATGCCGGGGCTCCATTAATATATTCAGAATTGTATAAGGTCCTGAAATGTATAAAACTACCTGTTCGCCTTTGTCCTGCAAAGCTTGGCAGGCTTTTAGCACTTCGGCGATACGCCCTTTCGAATAGTCAATTTCAGGCAGGTCCAGTAGTTCTTCTGCTGTTATGCAAATATAGTCTTCCCCTCTTGGGCCTGCGTTTTCATCACCATAATTAACATGCCCTCCCAGTGCTTCGCCTTCGACCGTATGACAAAAGGGCAATTCACAAAATTCCGTTTTATCATAGTCCTTCAAGGCCAGAGCCAGTTGGGCCATACCCTGCCACGTTTTATAGGCCTGAGGAAATTCTAAATCCAGTCCCTTTACGGCGTCCTTATTAATTCCCACAGAATTGACATAGGTACACTGAAAGTCAACAATTTTACTCATGCGGCCCTCCTCCCGGCTATTTGCCAAACCACTCCGCTATAGCTTCTTTATTTAAATCAGTACCGATTACAACCACCTTGGCCGCCTTGTCCTCAGCCAGGTATTCCCACCGGCAGTGCTGAGGCGTAAAGTTAAAAAGAATGGAGTGCTGGGTATCAAGCTCCAAAATTCCTTTGGCCCGCAAAATGCAACCGTGTTCCTTGCCGCTTAGGACTGCCAATACTTTTTCAAGCTCAGCTTCAGAAAAAACCTTTGGCTTCGCAATCGAGAGACTGTCAAACACTTTAGCGGCAGGCATTACATTTATTCTTTCTTTCGCGTCAATACCAAAGCCGTCTGCTGTATGTAATATTTCCATAAGTTCTTCGCCGGCATGAGAATACCAATCTTCCTTAACAATAAACGCAGCCGGGTTGATTGTACTTATCCGGGCAATTACTTTTTCCAGCTTCTGCTGTTCCATTTGGTTCATATGGCTGAGAAAAATTATGTGGGCATTGGCAATGTGATCTGAGTAGAAACTGCCGAAGTTTTCTGAATAATCCTCAAATGCTGCTGCATCTACGATGGTAATCAGATGCTTTATTTGAATAGCCAAATCTCCCGTTTGCCGAATTCCCTGGCAAACTTTGATAATGTCCGAAAGGCTGCCAACCCCCGAAGGTTCTATTAAAATATGCTGCGGGTGATAGCCTAACACCAGCTCTCTTATAGCCTTCTCAAAGTCCTGTACAACACTGCAACAGATACAGCCGGCATATATTTCTTTAACCGGGAACTCCTTGGGCAGCAAATCCCCGTCAACGCCGACTTCACCAAATTCATTTTCTATTAAAGCAATTTTTCCCTCCAGGTTAGGAAGGATCTTTTTTAGGAAAGACGTCTTGCCAGCCCCTAAAAATCCGGAAACAATACTTATCTGAGTCGTCATATTGTACCTCTTTGTAATATGCGATAAACTCCCATTACTAGTATGCTTTAGCATTAATAGAATGTCTAATTGCAAAATTGTATCACTGCTATGCTTTTGGATAGAAATTGTCGATTTGTTACAACGCAAAAAAAGCCGCCCACCAGGGCGAACCCGGCAGGCGGCTTGCAAAAAAAGGAAGGATACTTAAAGGATGATTTAATATTACATCAAAATAGTCAATCTTGTGTTATAGCTTGGTAAATATTATGTTAAATCATTCTAGGGCGAAATAACTATTATCCAACACCAACAAAACAACGCCAAGCAGAATAGCCGCCTGGCGTTTGGTTAAACTAAACATAATCCTCACTCTTCTCCCATTAAGCGCCGCCTCCACGGCGCTATTTTTCTATCTTTCAGTTATTTAGCAGATGACTATAAGAATCAACGTAACCAGTGCAATCACAAACGCAATAGCAAGCCATATTTGCCATTGATCGAAATTATGGTAAGCAGCAAAACCATTAACTTTACGACCGACACCATCAATCGTATTTTTTATTTTCCCTATATCCATATTAACCCCCCGCCCACGTTATGTTATTATATTGTATTCACATTACGCTTAAGCCGCCCGTAAGCACGGTTAACTATTTTGCTGATACCAATTGCTTTACCCCTGATTAAATCCCCCACCGCCACCCTTGTCAGTACCAGGCAGAAGCCACAAATCCCAATGCTCGCAGTTATGCTCCGGACCGTGTGAGGATATCTATTAGCTTCATAGATCTATGGTTTTAATTGTCTGCCCCGGCATAGTTTTAGTGTCCATTGGGGCCTCCTTATCAGTAAAATACTCAATAATTTTTCAGTAATCTCACATACTAACAATGGGATAGCCTAGCTTAACAAACCAAAGGAGGCGTATGCTATGGAAACAATAGCAATCGCAATATACGTCATAGCCGGCATGTGTTTTTTAGCTGTCGCATTCTTTGATTGGCTTTCCTATCCTTGGCAATAGGGGCGTTATGCCCCCTTGCCTCACTTAACTTTAGCCATTGTCAAACATATATTCCCCGCCTCGCTAACAGCATTAAATAAAAATTAACTGGAAACACTATCTCTGGAGGTGACTTTTATGAACAAATCTACGAAACAACAAGAACAGGAGACAAATGCTTCAGTAGGATATGGGCCAAATAATCCGGAGCCTTTATCCTTTAAAGAATCAGAAATTCCGAAAGATAAGGATGCGTTACACGCCGCCGCGGAATATATTAATTCCACACCTTCGGTCAATCCAGTTACAGAAGCAGTTAATAGAACTGAACCATAGCGGGGTATTCCCCGCTATTTTTTTATTATCCTCGCATTACTAACTTCGTCTAAAATATTGTTAAAACAAATAACAGCCGAAAATTTATTGATCACAAGACGTGTTTCGGCTATAATATAACAAACTTTAACTTTAGACGATGAGGTGATCTCATGAATTATATACACAGAGCAATGGAGAATACGTTTCTCCGTCTTAGCAAGGAGTTTCCAGCGTTGCTGCTCACCGGTCCAAGGCAGGTTGGCAAAACAACCATGCTGCAAAAACTGGCTGCCGAGGAGAACATCGGACGGGAGTATGTGACACTGGATGATTTGACGGAGCGCCAAATGGCGAAGAACGATCCGAAGATGTTCCTGCAAATCCATAAGCCGCCGGTGTTTATCGATGAGGTACAGTATGCACCGGAGCTGTTTACCTATATCAAAATACATGTTGACCAAAACCGACGGGCCGGTGACTTTTGGTTGACTGGTTCGCAGGTATTCAAGTTGATGGAGGGGATACAGGAATCCCTGGCCGGGCGTGTCTGCCTGCTGCATATATCTCCCATATCACAGGCGGAGATTGATGGTGCTTCCACCGCACCTTTTGTGCTGGATTTTGAGCAGTTGTCACAGCGGGTAAAAGAGCGCCCGCCTATTGATACTCCTGCACTTTATGAGCGTATTTTCAGAGGAGGTATGCCTGCCCTCATCAGCGGGCAGTATAGCGACCATCGGGCAGTGTATTCCAGCTACATCAGTACCTATATAGACCGGGATGTAAAAGAGCTTTCCGGTACCATTGATTCGCTCAGGTTTATGGATTTCATCACGGCCGCCGCAGCCCTGTGCGGACAGATGCTCAACTACAAGACCATTGCTGACACTGCCGGCATTGACCAGATTACCGCCAAAAACTGGCTGGTGATTTTAGAGCGGCTGGGCATTGTGTTTTATCTTCATCCTTATTCCAACAATATGCTTAAACGCGTGGTAACTAAGCCTAAGCTGTATTTCTATGACTGCGGGTTGGTGGCCTACCTGACCAAATGGAGCAGCAGTGATACCCTGATGAATGGTGCCATGAGTGGTGCGATTCTTGAGAATTTTGCGGTGTCTGAGATTGTCAAGAGCTATCACAATTGCGGCTGGGAGGCCGTTATTTATTACTATCGGGATAAGGATACTAAAGAGATTGACATTCTGTTGGAGGACAGCGGCAAGCTATACCCCATGGAAATCAAGAAAACTGCCACGCCTCAAAAGCAGCTAACTCGTGTGTTTGGTGTAATTGACAAGACTACTTTGGAGCGTGGAACAGGGGCTGTGCTTTGTACGACCGATAGACTGTCGGCGTTTGACAGCCAGAATTTGATCGTGCCTATTTGGGGGATATAAGTTTAAATGCCTTTGGCCGTTACTTTTGTAATGGCTAAAGGCATTTTAGGTTGTTCTGATAATGAAGTTATCGTGAACGACCCGTTTTTTCAGATTATTTAAGATACTAAGCCAAAACTTAGCGCTTTCGTTTTCTCCCGCCCATAGACCAAGCATGTCCTGAATACCATCCATTTGATAGGGTGCAAAAATCGCCCGAAACGGACTTTTTTCAGTACCTTGATGTATAAGGCTTTTGAAGGTGGTGTTTTCTTTTTAGTCTTATCGCAAACTCAATGTTGTTTTCTTTTTATTCGTATTGTTTTTAACAGCCTTTTTCATGTTTTCTAGTTCCGGATTTGTATAGTAGAGACGACAATTAAGGACCGTCCCCCTGACCCAGTCCCCCTGACCCAATTTTCACCGGACAACGGACAAAAAACTATCACTTTCGAATAGTTTTTTTCTTTGCTAAATTATCCATAACATGCTTTTTTTTTGTATCATACTTCATACTGCACGGTAGTTTCTGGTTGCGCTCTCAACCTCTCATACACAATACTCACGAGCAAATCCTTTATTGTATCTCCAAATTTTTCATCATCTAATACTCGCTCACAGAATTTTTGATTCTGCGCCATCCGTTCAATGACTACATCCATAAAAGCATCATTGAATGGGAAACGGAAATGTTCCTGAGAGTTATTGCGTGCCTGCATCCGCAATTCTTCATTATTATCCATATCAGAAACAAACTGTTCTAGAACCTTATCAATATTCGTAAATTCCGTACCGAATTTCTCGTTGAGTTTTTTTATCAATTCCGACAGCAGCGCTTTTTCTTCCTGCGGCTTTGGCTTTCCGGCAACGATTGTATTAGACAGCGGTTCGCCTTGCTCCAATACAATCGAACCCTCGAATATTTTCTGAACACGGTAGTATTGCAGTGCAACTTCGTCATCTAAGAAAACCGGGGTGTTTCCATCGCGCTTTGGCAGCTTTTTAAGCAGAAACTTTGCGTAGGCATGGAATTTATGCATATCCGCGTCATCCAAGCGAATAACGCTTGTGAGAAATGTATAAGTACGCACGAATTTAGTTAGCGTAGATTTAAACTCCTCCTGCTCATTTTCCTCCATACCCTTGTATCTGTCCACAGCAGGGTCAAGGTAACTATTAAGCACACCAAAGTCCATGTTTCCCTGCTTTTTCGTTGGCCTGAAAAAAGCTTTTGCAAACGCTGCTATTTCACTTTCCCAATAGACTCTAAAGGCATCTAATTTCGTTTTTAAGTCATAGACAATATTGGCATCGGTTGTTTCCTCGATCGTAGCTTCCTCGTAATATGGTGCAAATGCTGCACGAATATCTTCGGCAGAATTAACGAAATCAAGAATGAAAGTGTCCTCTTTGCCAAAGCAGGTTCGGTTCAGACGGGAAAGAGTCTGTACAGCCTTTACACCGCTTAGCTTCTTATCTACAAACATAGTATGCAAAAACGGCTCGTCAAAACCCGTCTGGTATTTTTCTGCTACGAGCAGCACCTGATATTCACCGCTTGAAAATTTTTCAGGTAGTTCCGTTTCCTTGATATTGTTCATGCTGACCTCAGTATATTCCGCACCGCCGTCATGTACTGTTCCGGAAAATGCAATCAGGATACCCAATTCGTTCTCGCAGCCCATCTTTTTGATGTATTTCTTGAATTCCTGATAGTACCGTACTGCGTGTAGACGGGAGCCAGTGACAACCATAGCCTTAGCCTTGCCGCCAATCATATCTTTGGTAACTGTACGAAAATGTTCTACCATGATTTGCGTTTTCTGCGCGAGGTTATGGGGATGCAGACTCAAGAATTTGCCCAACGCTTTATTGGCCTTGCTTTTTTCATACCGGGGATCATCCGCAATCTTTTTACCAATCCTAAAATATGTATCGTAAGTTACATATTTTTCCAGAACATCGAGAATGAACTCCTCTTCGATTGCCTGCCGCATGGAATAGATATGGAACGCTCTCGGAATACCGTCAACTCCGGGTGTTCCGAACATTTCTATCGTTTTCGGCTTTGGAGTAGCTGTAAAAGCAAAAAATGATAGATTGTCGAGTTTTCCGTGAGTGGACATTTCCTTGGCAATTTCATCTTCACTATCAGACTTGTTACGTTCTTCTTTGGCTTCCTCATTTGCCACCTTCTGCAGTTGCTGCTCCTCAGTCAATCCCTCCACCTCGCCCAGAATGGCTTTCATCTTTCGACTGGCTTCACCTGTCTGGGATGAATGCGCCTCATCCACGATGATGGCAAACCGTTTGCCTGCAAGGCTATCCACCTTTTCAAGAACAAAGGGAAACTTTTGCAACGTGGTAACGATGATTTTTTTGCTTGTATTCAGCGCCTCGGCAAGTTGGGTAGAATTGTTGTTGATTTTTACAACCACACCCTCTACGTGTTCAAACTGATAAATTGTATCCTGTAACTGCCTGTCCAACACAAGACGGTCTGTGATAACAATGATGCTATTGAAAATAACTTTATCATTCTTATCGTGAAGATTAGACAGATGATGAGCAAGCCACGAAATAGAATTCGATTTACCGCTTCCCGCACTATGCTGGATAAGATAATTCCGCCCTGTACCGTTTTCATGAACATCCGCAATCAGCTTGCGCACTACATCTAACTGATGATAGCGGGGAAAGACGCTGGTTTCTTTCTTTGAACCCTTTCTACCTTTTTCCATGTGAATAAATCGTTGCACGATATCAAGAATACTATCTTTTTGCAAAACCTCATCCCACAGGTAGGAAGTACGAAAGTTTCCCGCACCTACCGGATTACCTTTACCGCCTTTATTCCCCTTATTAAACGGCAGAAAATAGGTATTGATGCCGTTAAGCCGTGTAGTCATCCAAACTTCATCCGTGTCAACCGCAAAGTGAACAAGACAGCGTACCTTAGGAGAAAGCAGCAATTCCCTCGGGTCACGGTCTTTCGTATATTGACGTTTGGCATTTTCCGCCGTTTGCCCTGTAATAGCGTTTTTCAATTCTAGCGTAGCAACAGGTAACCCATTGATAAACAACACAACATCGATAGAGTTTTCATTCTTCAAACTATAATGCACCTGACGGGTAACAGAAAGAATATTCTTCCCATACAAGGTAAGGTTAGTATAGTTCATGCCACTGGCTGGTTTAAAAAAGCAGAGTGCAACCTTAGCAGGAGCATCCACCACACCGTGACGCAGAACGTGTAACATCCCATACGTATCCAAATCCTTGTATAACTTTTTAAGAAAACCGGCTTCCACGTTAGCCCCATGTTTTTTACAAAGCTTCTGCCATTCCTTCGGCTGACTATCCTGCAGAAAACGAAACAGCATAGCCGTATCGAGAGCGAATTCACGATTGTAGTCCTTGGGGGCGCCCTTGATATACCCTCCGTGGTCAATCAGGCTGTATTCGATTTCGGTTTCAAAGGTGATTTCTTTTGTTTGCATCACCATATCACACAGCCGCCTTTCCTGTCACCACTTCGGAAATAATGCTCTGGCGATATTCTTTCAGTTTTACGATTTGCTCAGTGATGTCAGTAATGAGGGAGTCGATATAATGGCTTTTTTCTTGTATGTATGATGCAATTTTTTCTTGAACATCAATCGGAGGGTTCGGCACTAGGAACTCTAAGAAGGTTTCTGTCTGCAACCTCCATCTACCAAGATTCGAAACACCTTGCCCAAACTTATAAAAGATTTTTCGCTTATAATACATCTGAAACAGATGCTTATAATATTCATGGTTCTGAATATTATTTTGCCAGAATCGAAAAACTCTGTAATCCGGGCTTGTGACACCATCGTACTGAGAGCAATCCATATATCCCGTAAGCAAGTCCATTCCATTCATAGCAAAATCATTCACATCAACGCGCTGATATCCTATGTATGTTTGAGCCTGTTGACCATCATTGTCTTTGATGTTTTTAATTTTTATACCAGATTGTGTAATTGACAAAACAGGCCTGTCCTCCTCGTAATATGGACGTTTCACCAATTCGAACAACCATTTAATTTTTTCTATTTCCCAGTCTTCCGGTATTTCGCCAATCCATTCCACACCGCTATCTTTCATTTTTGCGGTCTTGTCCAGTCCCTTGGTAACGGCTTCGCTAATTATGGCGTTGCGCTTTTCTTTCAGGAGGTCAATGAGCTTTTGCTTGTCCGCAATGATAGTATCTATAGCGGCGGACTTTTGATTAAGATACTTTACAATAATTTGTTGGTTATGTATATCCGTAAAAGGAATTTGAATATTAGCGATTTGTTCGAAATTTAAACCCTCTCGATTTGCACCAGTTTGATAAAGGTCAATAGCAGTTTGGCCTACATTAGACATAAGCATGTAATGCAGATACTTACTCAAAACTATTCCATTAACCCTGATGATGCACACATGCTGATTCACATTGCCTGGAATATCTTTATCCCAGATACATGCCCTACCAATGGATGCACCCGTAATATTTAAAAGGACATCGTTCATCTTCAATCTCGTATTTGACAGTTCGGCATCCATTTCATCGGTAAGATAAACTACATCGTCAAGAACAAGTCCTGTATTGTGTACATTCTGGCTTCTCAAAAACATGATGCCATCATCAACGTACACCTCATTTCCACCACGAGGTGTTTTTCCACTTCCAATTTTGGTGGTAAAGTGCTTGATTTTCTTAAAGCTCCATTCCTTTGGTATCTCACCAATCCACTTCATTCTACTATCTTTATATTCTGCGTATGGTTTCATTCAGCTAGCACCTCCGCAAGGTTTTTCTGAATACGTTCCTCCAGCTTCTTGATTTCCTCCATAATCTCGCTGCTGTCACGCAGGGGGATGAATTTATAAAAATACCTTGTGAACGGGATCTCATAACCAGTTTTAGTTTTGCTTTCATCAATCCATGCATCGGGAACATGGGGCAGTACCTCACGGGCAAAATATTCGCGGATATCCTCCTTGAGCGGCACCGTCTCAGTGTCACGCAGGGCAGGATCCGCTTTTTTGTTGCCGTTTTTGTCCGCAATAGGTTTGTCGTCCTCGCTATAGAGCGGGCGTTCCACCGTGATCTTGCGGTAGCCAAAGTCCTCATTATCGAAATCAATGTAGTTTTCGTCCGGCTCGTAGGTGCTGTACAGACGCACGATCTCCGCACGGTTAACGTTGCTTATCATATTACGCTTGTTACCCAGCGATTTGCGCATCCGCTCATAAAAAGTCGTACCATTCACCAAACGGATTTTACCATGGCGGCGCTCTCTCTTGCGGTTGGTCAGAATCCATATATACGTTGATATTCCCGTGTTGTAAAAAAGTTGATCCGGCAGTGCAATAATCGCTTCCAGTAGGTCATTTTCAATAATCCAACGTCGTATTTCGCTTTCACCGCTTCCTGCATCACCGGTGAACAAGGGTGAGCCATTGAATACAATACCGATGCGGCTGCCGCCGTCCTTCGGATCGTTCATCTTGGAGATGAAATGTTGCAGAAACAAAAGCGACCCATCGGATATGCGCGGCAGTCCTGCACCGAAACGACCCTTATCTCCCTGGGATGCCGCTTCGTCCTTAATGAATGTTTCGACCTTCTTCCATTCCACGCCAAAAGGTGGATTGGTCAGCATATAGTCAAATTTCTGCCCTTTAAAGCCATCTTCGTTGAAGCTGTTGCCTAAAACAATACGGCTGTTGGTATTGCCTTTTAGAATCATATCAGAACGGCAGGTGGCGTAAGTTTCCGGATTCAATTCCTGCCCGAATGGAATGATTTGGGTTGTGGCATTAAGCGCGCGCATCTTATTTTGCGCAACGGATAGCATCCCCCCCGTGCCGCAGGCAACATCGCAGATAGTAATGACCTTGCCGTCGGTGGTGGCAAGGTCGCTCATGTCTGGCTCCAATAAAATCTCCACCATTAGTTCGATGACCTCGCGAGGGGTAAAGTGTTCACCTGCAGTTTCATTGGACTGCTCGGAAAACTTGCGAATCAGTTCTTCGAACATATAACCCATCTCTAGGTTATCAATCTCTTGTGCACTCATATTTATTTCAGCAAACCGCTGCACAACCAGATACAGTAGATTCGCTTTTGCCAGCTTGTCAATGATGGTGAAAATTTCAAAATTATCCATGATTTCTCGTACATCATCTGAAAAACCATTTATATAGTCACGTAGATTGGTTTCAATTGCCGTGCTGTCATCCAACAGCTTCTCAAAATCAAACTTGCTGATGTTGTAATAATCATGCCCTGTATACTTCCTGAAAATGGGACGCTTATTGCTAACCGTCAATGTTTCATTAATTTCCAGTATTTTAACTTTGGATGGAGCAAGGACACAATCAAACCGGCGCAACACCGTAAACGGAAGAATGACTTTGCCATATTCGCTCTGTTTAAAGTTACCCCGGAGCAAGTCCGCAATACTCCAGATAAAATTGGCTTGATCGTTAATATTCATTATATGTCCGCCCCTTCTTTGTATTTTAGCTTTTCATATCGTTCATAAGAGATAATCACCGCTTGCGGCTTACTATTCTTATTTACTACAACTACCTTGTCCTGTTCTGACACCTCATTAAATATCTTAGATGCCTGCCCTCTAAGAAACTCCGTTGCGGTTCTGTAAACTGGCGCAATTCCAGTATTTTCTTTCCTTTTTGCCACAAAACCACCCCTTACCCGTACAACCATACATCCTTATTTTACCACAAAGTAATTACTTTTATCAATACTTTTAGTTTTATAAAAGTAATTACTTTACGGTGAATAAATGCCTCTTATCACCACGTTTTACAATGAAATATTTATCATGTCAAAATCCATCATTATACACACTAAAATTACACTTGGGGTCAAAATGGGGTCAAAACAAACAGTTTCTTCTTTTTTCGCAATAAAAAAGGCTTCTAGCAAAAACGCTAGAAGCCTTGACTTCACTGGCGGAGAGGGTGGGATTCGAACCCACGGTCCCTTTGACAGGACACTTGATTTCGAGTCAAGCACCATCGACCACTCGGACACCTCTCCGTATTTATTTTCGGCGTAAACGGAAGAACTCTTTCATAATACCGGAACATTCATCGGCGCGCACTCCGGCTATTACTTCCAACCGGTGATTGAGCGCAGGATGTTGCACAATATTGAACAGCGACTCTACTGCCCCGGCTTTGTAGTCCGGACTGCCATACACCAATTTGTCTATGCGGCTCATGACAAGTGCCCCAGCACACATGGGACACGGCTCTATAGTAACATAAAGTGTAGCTCCCGTCAACCGCCAGCGGTTCAACTGCTGACAGGCATCCCGGATGGCAATGACTTCCGCATGTGCAGTGGCATCATGCCAACTTTCCCGCATGTTGTGAGCAGCAGATACAACCTGATTATCCATCACCAGCACCGCGCCAATAGGTACTTCACCAAGAGCAAATGCCTTTCTCGCCTCAGTAAGTGCCAATCCCATATAGTAGTTGTCATCCACGTTATCTCACCGCCGAACGGTTTTGCCAAAAATGTTACTTAGATATTATATCCCGCCGCCGGAAAAAAATCAATGTCACATGTTGGCGATATTCAAGGAAAAAGCCAAGAAACCTTAATAAGGCTTCCTGGCTTTTATATTGACCTGCCTAACCAGTTATTTATAGACTTTAATGCGTTCTCCCAGCGGTTGAAATTCCTTGTCACCGGGGGCTGCGGTAGGTTTGCCAAAAGGCATTTGGGCAATCAGCTTCCATTGCTCTGGAATATTCCATTCCTTTTTTACAGCTTCGTCGATAAGCGGGTTGTAATGCTGCAATGAAGCGCCAAACCCCTCTAGCTCCAACGAAGTCCAGACTACCAATTGCAGCATGCCTGAGGACTGTTGAGACCATAGCGGAAAGTTCTCTTTATAAGAAGGAAACTGGTTTTGCAGGTTTTCCACAACACTCATATCTTCGAAGAAGAGGATGGAACCGGAACCGTTGGCAAAAGAATTGATTTTTTCTTCTGTTGATGCAAACTTTTCCGGAGAAACAATCTTTTGCAGTTCATTTTTGGTAATATTCCACAGCTTGTTATGTTGTTCGCCGAATAAAACAACCACCCGTGCACTTTGTGAGTTAAAGGCGGAGGGCGTATGCTTAACTGCCTCTTCAATTACTTGTTGAACCCGCTCGTCGGTAGTAACAAATTCCTTGCTAATTCCATAAAAGCTTCTTCTATCTCGCACTGCAACCAAAAAGTTTTTTTCCATAATGCTGCCTCCGTTCCATCTATTTGGATAAATATAGTTATATGTTTAGTATAACATACTGTGTCTCACTAAAGAACTATAATGATTTACTATTATTGTTTTCAATGAGGGGCACTGATTATTCCACCATATGCATAATAAATCGAAATTTCGTCACGAAATCCCATAATTCGCACAATAAATTTGGTATAATAATTTAATTGTGTAGGAATATGAAAATTAGATGTTAGGTGCGCTGGAGGGATCTTGTAAATGACCTTTTACGAGCTTTCTATTGTTGTAACTTTATCAGCTACATTTATTGTCGTATGTGTCTACTTCTTTTTATACTCTCTATATCGCCAAACCTATATTGGTCTGTGGGCTATTTTTTGGCTTGTCCATTTTGTAAGCCAAATCTTTTACCGTACTCCACTCCACCAACTTCCTTTGTTCCTTTTAATCAGCGTTCAGATTATATTACTCAGCAATTATTTACTGTTGATATATGCCACGTGTAAATTTTTAGAACATAAAATGCATAAGGGCTGGTATTACTCGGCATTTGGGGTCATTATATTTTCTATTATAACCAGCTCTCTAGATATGCATTTTCTTGTTAAAGTAGTTCCCGCTTGTGTCTTCGTTGCTTATATATACTTTTGGCACAGTTGGATGTTTATACGGCATCTTAACACTAAAGGCTGGGGAAAAACTATTGTAAGCTTAGCTTTTTTAGGAACAGGAATACATACTTTAGATATGCCGTTTCTGATAACTGTTACTTGGTTCATTCCATGGGGATTCCTAATTAGCGGCACTCTCCGATTTATCATAGCCCTGGGTATATTAATGCTCTATCTAGAGCGAAATTTCCGCGATTTAGCGACTAAAGAAAAACAATACCGCCTCCTGGCGGAAAACGCTGCCGACACCATTTATCTCTATAAGCTACATCCTGTTCCAAAGATTACCTATTTAAGCCCTTCTATCGTCAAATTAACCGGCTACGATATCAGCGATTTTTCCCAGTCGCCCGAACTACTTTTCTCCCTGATTCATCCAAGTGATACCTTACTCATTCAGAAACTTATACAAGATCCTGTTGCAACTTCGGCTACTCCCATAATTATGCGTCTTATCCGGCGGGATCACACTATTATCTGGGTTGAACAAACCACCGTTCCCATTTTTGATGAAAATGGTGTCTGCATGAGTTTCGAAGGAATCATTCGTGATATTACTGCCCGAAGGGAATTAGAACACGATGTTTCCCGCTTAGACCGGCTAAATACAGTAGGTCAAATGGCGGCAAACGTAGCGCACGAGATCAGAAACCCACTGACAACAGTCAAGGGATACTTACAGCTCTTTCAACGAAAATCTAACTTCGCCAGTTACCAGGAGCAGTTTAATCTATTAATCAGTGAACTTGACCGGGCCAATTTAATTATTCAGGAGTATTTGTCTCTGTGTCAGAATAAATCAAGAGAACTAAAATCCTTCCAACTTAACCAAATCATCCAAGATATTTATCCTTTGCTAAAGGCTGCCGCCAATGCCACCAGTAAAGATGTGTGTTATAATGCGGCGCCTACACCCGCCGTGTGTCTGGATGAGAAAGAAATCCGACAGTTATTATTGAATTTAGTTCGTAATGGTCTGGAAGCCATGGAACCAGGTGGAACTGTTACGTTAAAAACTTATGTTGAAAATGGCGATGTGGTCCTATCTGTCCAGGATCAAGGGAAAGGAATCCCTCAACACATATTAGATAATATCGGCAAGCCCTTTTTGACCACCAAAGAAAATGGGACCGGCCTTGGCCTTGCTGTCATCTACAGAATAGTTTCCGATCACCGCGCCACTATTCAAGTGGATTCGGGACCTCTAGGAACAACCTTCAAGGTCATCTTCAAAAATACATAAGGCAGCGGCTTGTTCTTCAAGGAGTCCTAACAAGGACTCTTTTTTTTGTTTTAATATGTCTTATTTACTGTGTAGCATTTATATTCAAACCATGAGAAAGGAGGTGGTGCCTTTGATTGTATTAATATTTTCCCAGGGCATTTGACGTAAAAATAAGGAGATGATCTTATTATGAAAACCAACAACATCCCAGTTTATTGCGATGACCAGCCTAATTGCCCCGTACAAATCCGTATTGCTACCCAAACCTGGGAAAAACACGAGATTTACCGGTTGCGTTATGAAGTGTATGTGCAAGAAATGGGAAAGCCCTTAGAATCGGCTGGTAACAATGAAGGACTGCTTTATGATGTGCTTGATAACAGCAGTATCTTATTGTATGCACAGACCGGCAACAACATTGTAGCCACAATACGGGTAACCATCGCCGCAGCAGAAAACTATCCTGCTGACTTAGCTGAAGTTTTCTGCATGAATAAGATTCAGTTGCTTCATACCAATTGGGGCAATCAACATTTTGGTCTTGGCACCAAATTAGCTGTTAAACCTGAATATCGGAATTCACCCACTCTTTATCTTATAATTTCCGAGGCTTACCGCCTTCTCCGTGAATATAAAGTTCAATTGTGCTTTACAGGCTGCAACCCTTACCTTGTTCCATTATATGAGCGAATGGGTTTTAGAAAATTTGCCAAAAATTTCACAGATCCAGGTTATGGCTTGTTAGTATCACTGGTTATGGTAGTAGAAGATATTAATCATTTCCGTGCTATTAAATCTCCCCTATACCGCCATGCCCGCAGATATTGCAATGATCTAACCATACCCCAACAATTCCTGCAAGCATTCCCGGAAACAGCAAAACACATCAATACCCAATTAGCCTCCCGTGAAAGCCTATGGGCCTATGTCCAGGAGAAGCTACTTGTCTCTCCTTATGTAATTCCGCCCTTCATAAACCTTGATAGTGAGAGCATTATGACTATCCTGGCGTCAGGCGCTCTCTTCCATTGCGCGTCAGGCGACTGCATCCTCTACCCCAACAGTTTGTCAAACGATATATATATTCTAATCTCAGGCACTTTGCAGGCCACTTCACCGGCAGGCACACGCATCCTTCTGCCTGGTGATCATTTTGGCAGCCCTGTTCTGTCTGCCCAAGTCCGGCAAACCGAAACAGTAACTGCTTTAACCGAATCGGAAGTCTTTGTTTTACCCGGACAAGCCCTGGCACGTTATCAGCATCTTCATCCGCAAGCGGCAGAAATCCTAGTAAGCAACCTAACAACCAGCCGGGGATTTGCCTATGCTTGCGCCTCATTAACCGAACAAGGAGGAAAAGAAAATGACTAAAGGTATTGATTTATTATTGGTGAACAGCTTTGCGCCCAGACAGCGAATTGCATCTGACGCGGCATTGGAAAATGGACTGGCCGTCATCCGAACCTATCTGGAAGAACACGGCTTTACCGTGTATGTTGCCGACGAACAGCGAGTGTCGCGCGTAGAAAAGGGGGTTCCCCAGTGGTGCACCCGGTTGCTGCGCAAACTGGTAAAATTGCAGCTTCATGAATACAGCCGCCGTTTTAAGCCACTGGGCTTGCTTTCCCTGCTGCTGGCTTGGCCGGTTCAGTCGCTAACCCTGCATTTCCGCAAAAAATATATGGAGAAGATTATCAACAATATCGTTACCCTGGTAAAAACCGAGCAAATCCCCATTGTGGGAATCAAGCTTTGGGGCGGCGCTCCTTATGCCTGGAGTGTCAGACTGGCGCAAAGGCTCAGGGAGGCCAATCCTGAAACCATTGTGGTTGTCGGCGGACCGCATGTCAAGGTGTATGGTGAATATGTGTTAGCCGAAAAGCAATTTGACTTGGCCATTATGGGCCCTGGCGAAGAAATCCTGGAATATCTGCTCAATAAAAGAAAAACCGTCCCGACAAAAGCCGCTTTCCTCAAACTGGTGCAGCAGGAAATCGGGCCTTCACCGGTAATCCGGACAGGACACTATCATGAAACCGGCGACTATATGTTCCACTCCTTTACTGTTCCCAAGTACAGGCCAGTAGACATGGCAGACAAGGTATGGTTCCATACCCTGGTCGACGGCCTGGGTTGCACTTGGAATAAGTGCAGCTTTTGCTCACATACCAGGCAAAATACCCATTATACGCCACGGCCATTGGCAGAGATAAAAGACGAAATTACGGCAATGACCAGCCGCGGTATCGCCTTTTTCCGGTTCAGCAGCTCAGAAACACCGATAGGGCACGGCCGGGACATCGCACAAATGATTATCGATAATAAGATAAAAATGAATTATTCCATGTTTGCCCGGCCAGGTAATGTAACCGAGTATGTTTATGAGAGCTACCGCCTGATGATCCGCTCCGGCCTCAGAGCCGTATTTTTAGGCGGTGAAACCGGCCATGATGAAATTAATGACAAAATTATGAACAAAGGCGTTACGCGGAAAAACATCATTGATACCATTCATTGCATCAAACTGGCGGCATCGGCCGAAAATATGTCTTGCCAAATCGTGTTATCCATGATCTATCCGTGCCCGGTCGTCCCCGGCGTAACCCTGGAAGAGGTTTTCGAGCAAAACGTCAGCTTGATTATTGAAGCCAATCCGGATGCGGTTATCATCAACCCGCCCGGTGTGTTCCCCGGCACAGTCTGGTTTGACGACAAAGAAAAGCTGGGCTTCAAGCTAGGAGAAAACTTTGTCCCGGAACTGATGAACTACGAGTATTCCATCTACAAACCGGTCGAGTTCTGGCGCAAACTGGACTACACGCTCAACGATCTTGATATGGCGAAAATACTAAAAGAAATCGGCAGGTTAAACCGGGTCATTGTGGATATGGGTATTCCCATCAACATTTCTGATGATTATCTGATGATGAGCCAGGCCATCGGCTATAGCTCCAAAGAAGACCTCTTCGAGTTCAAGAAAACTTCTTTTGTCGATATTATCAGCGGCACTTGCAACTATATCAAACACATTACCCATAAAATGAATGAACGCAGCAAACAATTGGCTGACGCCAATCCCACAGTGCAGGATAATCCTGATCCTGCAGAAATTGTATTGAAAGAAAATCATTAAATGTATACTGTCCTGCCCAGACAAAAGGAACCGCCGGCTGGCGGTTCCTAGTCTTTTGGGGCTATAAAGCCCCTTCAGAGACTTACCTGTTAATTGTCCTGATAATAATACCTTCTAACACAGCCGCAAAGCGCCGGTCATCTTCCTGGGTTCTTTTCCCCGGCCCTTTGGTTCTGCCCCCACCCCGCCGAAACTTTGCTTTGAGCTCCCGTTCTTCTAACAGGAATTCAATCCTTGCCGGCTGATATTCCTTCCCCACCGGACTCAGGCAATAGGCGGCCCTGCCAAGCACCATCGAGGCCAGGCCCCAATCCTGGGTAATGACAATATCCCCCGGCTCGGTCAGGTTAATTATCTTTATATCGGCTTCCTGGGAAGCACTCCCTACGATTACATGGTGGTCTGAGATAATATTGTGATTAAAACTGGCTACCGTCCAAACCGGGATAGCATAGTTGCTCCCGATTTGGCGGCACAACTGCAGCACGGCCTTCGGACAGGCATCGGCATCAACTACTATTTTCATGGCGTTTTTTCCCCACCTTCCAATTGGCCCCCAAAACATGCACCACTAAACCAATCATAATTAGCAAAGCGCCAACCCCCTGCCAAAAAGACACTGTCTCTCCCAGCAGCAAGACCGAGCTGGTCAGTCCCACCACCGGCACCAACAGCGCAAATGGGGAAACCACTGCTGCAGGATAACGGGAAAGCAGCTTTCCCCACAAACCGTAGCCAATGATAGTAGCGAAAAGGGCTAAATAGATAAGCGCGCCCAGGCTTGCCCAACCGGCTGTATGCCAGGCGGCCACCCAGGCATCATAGCCTTCCAGCCATAAGGACAATACCATTAACGGCAAAATAGCCGCCACACCCATCCAGACAATCAGGGACAATATCGGAAAAGCCGGTATTCCCACGGTAGCCCGCCGCATAATGACATTGCCGGCACCCCAGCAAGCGGCGGCAGCTATAACCAGCCCAAAGCCGGTGGCCGTCATCTCACCACCCTGCTGCGAACCAATAATGGTCATGCCGCTGCCTGCTAAAAACAGCCCTGCCAGATGGTTCCAGCGCCACTGTTCTCCCAGCCATGCGACGCCTATCAACAGGGTAAAAAAGGCCTGAGATTGCAGAACTAATGAAGCCAGCCCGGCCGGCATCCCCACTTTCATCCCGATAAACAGCAGCGAAAACTGTCCTACATTTATCGACAAGCTTAGAGCCAGCAGCCAAGCCCAGGAAATCGGCGGCCTTGGCAGGAAAAAGATAATCGGGAAGCAGGTTAACACAAACCTCAGCACCACTAATAAAAGCGGCGGAATATCCCGCAAACCTACTTTAATAGCAATAAAATTAAGGCCCCATACAATAACAACCACCAGGCCGATGAGGATGTCCCGTTTTTGCATGCTGGCAAACTCCTACTCTGTGCAGCTCGGCACTTTTGTTAAAAATCCGCAGACCAAGTGTCCACGGATACTTACTTTACCCCTTTGGTTTTTTCGGCATAGGCCAAACATTCCTGTCCGGACGACTCCCTGACAACAGCAGCAGGAGTTCTATGGCTTTTAAAGCCCATGGCTCTACAGCCATAGGGGAAAACCTTATCCCAGGTAATATAATAGTGTTGGCATTTGGTACACTTTGGTGTCTCGTTCATTTGGCACCTCATCCAGGTCAATGCTAACTTATATCACTGTACCTCTTAGTCTCTTATTATACCAATTCGAATTTTTTTTGTCATTATTATCTCGCTAAAGAAACATCGCTTGCACCCCGCCTTTGGCAAAAGCACAAGCCGACGTTGATCCTGCCGGTAAAAATCACTTTCCGGTAAAATAAAATTACCCCCCTGCCAGGCAGGGGGGTATGTATGGTGCTTATGTATGCGCATAATTCAAAAGTATTTTTTTCGCAACCCTCAGACTCGGAGGACACCTAGTACATTATTAGTATCCCCACTATATACATAAATTATTCCTCATTCGCCTCAATTATTTTTTGCCTGTCAGGAATGGCTGTTTCCGCCGGTGGCAATAGCGGACAAAAACCGATCGGACACCGCGGTTCTTGCGGCAGCTTTCGTTTGACTTTGAGCAGCATAAAATTAATCTGGCTAACGTGCTGGACAAGCTCAACCTCCGAGCCATCAGGCATAACCCCCTGAAACCAGAGCAAACTGGGGTCCAAATAACCGATACGTGATACGCTGAATTCTGTTGATTTACCAAAACTCACCAGGCGCATCCCCACCTCATGCTCCTGGTCCAGTTTAGCCTCAAAATCCTTGACCCGCTCCACAAGCTGCTGAAACATATTCTTGGCAGTATAGGGCTGATTGAATTCAGACAACTGCTGGCTAAAGGACTTCAGCATGGGGATATCGGGCAAAGACCAATTCTTAGGATTCAAAGTCATGCATGTCACTCCTAACAAAGCTTTCCTACTGGATTCGCCACCGCCGGGGATAATCCTCTATACTTCCGGCTGCGCCTGCCGGCCTTGACAGCGCAGTTTCCTAATCCATTATTTATTGATTATGCTGCCGATATTTTTTAACTGGATGGATATTGTGCCATCCGGATTATTAACAAACTCAATATACTCGCTGCTTTCAAAATAATCCACAGGAAATGTTATTTCAATCCCGGTATCGGTTTTAATCTTATGGCTTTTTCCCTTTTTAACGGCAAAATCCTTATCGATTTTGACAGTTTCAGCAATGCCGGCACTTTCTACTTCTTTGATATATTCGGCCTGCATGGCAGGCGAAGCGCTGAACACCTCTTTGCCTAAGGCCACCGGGTCCAGTTGTTCGGAAATCCCGGTATTCTCCACAATATAATTTTTGGCTTTAGCCACTGCCTCGACAGTGCTTGCTCCGTGATTTTCCGCTACCGTGCGGGTAATGGCATTCACCAAGGCAAGGGTCTCCTTCGGTGAAACCCGTGAACTGCATTCTAATACCTGATCGGCCAGGATATAGGTTTCCACGCCATTGACTGAGCGCTTTTTATCAACAAAGGTAATCGCCAGTGAATTGGCATCAATAAAGGCATATTCATCCAGCTTTTGCGCCAGCCCCGGCAAGATGGCATAATGGTTGATAATATCATTTTTGATTTTGTCATTTTCCTGTACCACCTGATGAATGAAGCCAATTTTGTTATTGCATTTTAACAGCGCAAGCATCCGGTTGCTGTCAATGGTAAAATCGCAAATTAGTACATCGGTAGAGGCCAGGGCATCGGCCTGAGCCATGGCAGCATACATTAATTCGGCGGCATAAATGGAAAAACCGGTGAAATCCACACCGCCGGCAAGATAGTCTGCTACCTGCTGCCTGAACTTGCTGTTGGGATAAAAATTGCCTGTTTTGGCACTCTGATCCTGATACAATTTTTCGATATGCTTAGTTAAAAAGGCGACAACACTGTTACTGGTTATATCCAGCTCCTGTTCGGAAAAAACCGTTACGCCTGAGTTAAAATCCAGAATATGCAGAATGGCTTTATCTATATGTATCAACATGGCAATCTTCCTTTTCTCCCGCTATTTACTGACACAGTTCCGTCCCTTCTTTTTCGCGCGATAGAGGGCAGTGTCAGCGGCTTTGATTACTTCGTGAGTTTCCGCATGCTTTTCGCTGCGTTCAGCCGCTCCAATGCTGATGGTTACAAACAGCTTTTTCGTGGCTTTTTTCTTGGTCTTCTGCGCCCGTTTTCCCCGGTAGGCGTACGGTGTTTTTTCTATTGCTTCCCGCAGTTTCTCCAGATGAGGCAAGGCATTGGCAAGCGGCGTATGGGGAAAGACAATGGTAAACTCCTCACCGCCATAACGAAAAGCTTTCCCGCCCCCTGTCACCTTTCTTAAAACAGTCGCCACCAGGCACAGCACGTCATCACCGGTGTCGTGGCCATAGGTATCATTGAATTTTTTGAAAAAATCTATGTCCACCATTGCGATGGTATACTCGCCTCTTAGCTTCATCAGTTCTTCTTTGAGGGCACGGCGGGCCGGCAGCCCGGTCAGCTCATCAAGATAGGCCATGGAGTAAGAATCCTGAATGACGGCAATAATCAGCATGATCCCGGCAGCGGCAAAAAATACCGGCAGCGCCAACGGCTCGGCCTGCCACTGAAGCCCCAGCATAGTGCTAACCAGTACCGCGGCAAAGGTGCGGTCCAACCGGGACCGGGTTTTGAGCTGCCTGATAAAGAGCAATAAAAACGCAGCCGCATAGGCCAGTAATGCCACCTGCGGAATTTTCGTTATGCCGGACAGGTCTTCAGCCAGGAATTCTTTATGAAAAAAGCTGAGCATGGTACTGTCATTGGCGGTAATCGCCATCGCAACATAAAATACCTGGAAAAGAATAATCGCAAACCGTCCCAGGCCCCAGGTATTAAAGATTCCCCGTTCTTTCAGCAGCGAAAAAACGAATATATTCATCGGCAACAGTGTACAAAGCACAGGGTACAGTACTGCCGGCAGCGCCGCAATTCCGGTATCGGCCGCCGCTGTGCCACTAAGCGCATACTGGGAAAGCGCCAGCAGCATAGTAATAAAAAAGACCCGGCTGCGGTTAAACCACCAGCTCAGAATCATTCCGGCACCATATAGGATATAGGCAGAGCTATCCAGCATCGCAAATAATGCGTCATTGACAGGCATTTGAAAATAGGCGATAAAGATCACAACCAGCACCCCGAACGGAATGGTGGTAAATCCTGACAGTATGTTTGCCATTCGGTTTCCTAAAGTCCTTTCACTCATTTTGTCCTTATGCTGTTTTGCCAACTACCATTATAGCAATTTCGACATTTATTGTCATTAATTTATGGTGCCGCCGAAGGTAAACACCCAGCGATGCAGCGAGTATAACAATCAGCCACACACCGGGGCTTTCCGGTGGAATACAAAAATCCGTAGACGAAACCGTCTACGGAGGCTTATCCGGCAAGCAGGCTAACTCTGTTCCTTCGACGCCAGCTTGACCAGCCTTTGCGCCAGGTGCCAGCCCACGCCGATGATGCTTTCAATATGTAAAAAATGCGCGATCGACGGATCATACAGGATGGTGGCATTGGCCGCAACTTCTTCATCACCTTCCCACACCACCGCACATAGGGGAATTTTCGGGAACACCTGAAAAACCGCAGCAGCATCGCCAAATTTCGCAGCCTGGCCGCCGAGCCGGGCGGCACAGGTAAGCAGAAACTCCGGACGGTTACCAAAGGTGTTAATCAAGCTCTGAATCGGAGTTTTGCGAAACGCAGGATAAAACAAAATACCGCCATTGGGTATTTCCTTGAGGCTTACCCATTTATTTGCCGGCTCTGCCTGGTATTGGAAAAAAGACAGATAATGCAGCAGCAAGATAGCGGCTTCCATTTCCGGCGTTTTTCCATCTGCCTGTCTGGCAATGGTTTCGTGTTGTATGTCTACTATGTAATTTTCATTAAACATGGGGACGATAAATTGCTGCACCTCAGGCAAGTAAGTCACCTGCATGTATTGGGAAACTTCCTCAGGGTCCTTTTGTTTCAAATCCTGCCAGCCTTTATTATAAGCAATCCGGTAATTTGACTCCATACCAATCCCTCCCTTGGGACTAATTATAACCCATTTGTCCGGAGATTTCTGAAGAATTTTCCCCTGGGAGCGATATACACCTGGTTTTTACAATAAAGTCACTTTAAATTGCGATACTTATCCAGCAGAAATTTTGTCTGGCGCAAAACCTGTTCCAGCTTACTGCCCGCAGTATGGACTTGCTGAAAACCGCTGTGCAGCTCCTGCAAGGTAATGGTTCGCTGCTGTTCCAGCATGGCCAGCGAAGGGAAGCAGAGAGCAAAGTTGCTCCAGACTTTTTTGATAATTATATAGGTCAGGAGAGAACTGCCTGTCGTATAGGTCAGCCCGCCCACCAGCCGGAGCAGCAGCCAGGGAAAAATCCCCTGATTTGTCTCCCCCACCGACAGCCCCGCAACATACCAGAGATAGGACTGCAAACCACCGGCGACAAGTAAGGCCGCCGACATGACCAGCAAACCGGCGTTCAGGCAAAAGACCCCCAGCAGGCTGAGCCGGTAGCTTTGTGTATCAAGCGCAATTTCCGAGAAAAAAATATAGTAGCCTAACGCCAAAACCAGAAAACCAAAGACACCAAAAACCGCCAAATGTGAATGGGCAGAGGTTATGTATGTGCCATGAATATATTTGTTGACAGCAGGAACCGCCATCAGAAAGCCCAGTAAGCCTGCCCCGAAAATATGATAAAACATACTGCTGGCAATCATGACCATAACCACTTTCTCGCGTTGTCCCAATTGAAAAAAATATTGCAGTTTCACGGTTTTACCAATGGCGTACAGCAGTAAGAACGCAGGCACAACCTGGATGGTGCTGAAAGCGCCGCCTATCCATATCCAGTAAAACGGGCCTCCGGCCCAATAGTAATGATGGCCGGTAGCCAAAACTCCCGTTAAGACCATAACCGTAATATCCAGATAAATGACATTTTCAATAACGCTACGCTGCATTCCCGGCAAATTTAGCACAGCTGCCGCCAGCACACCTGTGCCAATAAGCTCTAAACTCAGTTCTTCCCAAAGGTGAACCACCCAAAATTTCAGGAATTCTTCAGCAACCGGATGCGCATAACGCAGCAGGTTAGGCAAAAAGAAGACAATCAGGGTAAAACTCCCGGCTAAGATACTAACAAGCGTTGCCCGGCTTTTCGGCACCTTGGCCGCAAGATAGGTTCTGATAAGATTATAAAACAGGAGACTGATGGAAACGGCAATTCCCAGCTTGAGTGGCCGCCATGCTTCGAGATATTCAATGCCCTCATTGAAACCCAGCACAAGCGAACCAAGTATTGTTACTATGGTTACCAGAAACACCCAGAAATTTGCTTCAATGAGTTTTAAACTATACATTTCCCTGCCGGCTTCACGACTGAAAAAATAGTATACAATGCCTGTTATGCCAAACAGCGGCCACAGAATACTGATATTGAGATGAAAAGACCTGCCGGCTGTAAACGGAACCGGGTTGGGGAGGTCGGGAAAAGCGGTATCCAGGGCGCCACCGGTTGACACAATGCCTTGCAGTCCAAAAAATATAAAAGTTAATACAACATACTTATAGCATAACTTTTGGGAAAGTAGCATCAACGGGCTCCTTTATTGGTATTCAGCGGCCAATCAAGCGTGTTAAGGGTACTGAGATATCTGAGGTAAGCCACCACGGCTGCTGCGTCTTGCTCATTAAGCTGTTCATGGCGCTTTTTTTTAGCTCCGGTTAGTACCGGTGCCTGTACCAGATATTCCGTAAGAGCCGGCGCACCGGTTCTGACATAGCTCTTGGTAAGATCGCCCCCTACATAGCCGCCGTTGCCAAAAACGGTATGACACTCAATACAGGCCCGCCGTTGGAAGATCTGTTTCCCCTGCAAGGCATCAGGCGGAATGGGCTGCTCTGCGTCGGCATTACGGATAGAATCATAAACCAAAACAGAAAAAAGTCCCATCACGGCCAAGAGGATGCCAAAAAAAGTATAGGCTTTGCCCAAAGCCGGTCCCTCCCTTTATCCCCACCTAAGGATTACGTTATAGTATTGCCACATTTTTGCAAAGTAGCCGCTCTTCTGCCCAAGTTCTTCGCTGCCTGCCCCGCAAATCCGGTTTAAACCAAGGGCAAATATCAAATACTATTCCCTAATAAAGATAAAGGGTTGTTAAGGAAGACGATTATGGAACTGTTCATAGCCGAGTCCCAATGGTTGCTGCTACTGCTGCTTTTACCGTTTTTGGTATTGCTGATATTATTGTTGTTTGCTAAATCGATTGCGCGTTTTTTTATAAAACGTATGACCGTCGCTGCGCTGTCCAAGCTGCTGACCAAAAAATACGAGCGGAATCTTGCCGAACTCTACCCCTCGCTGAAACGTTTTTCCTTTTTGCATTTGATCGAAATGAGCTTACGTGCCGAAACGGGAAAAGCCATCGCCAGACCGTTAGGCTCACCTAAGTCTTTCGCCGGCTATGATAACCTCATGCTTTCCCCCCGGCAACTGACTTCCTTTGCTCTGCCCGAAAGTACCCGCATAGATATGAGCGTAACCCTTGGCCCCAAGGCGGAAAAACCGTTAACTCTCAAAATCCCCCTGATGATCGGCGGCATGGCCTACGGCTTGGCCCTCAGCGAAGAGGCCAAGCTGGCTTTGGCCAAGGCATCAAAAATCCTGCAAACAGCCACCAATTCCGGCGAAGGTCCGTTTTTACCCGAAGAACCGCTGCTTGCCGGCAAATTCATCCTGCAAATCTGCCGCTGGTCGTGGGGTGGGAGAACCGATCAGCAAATTGCCACCGCCGATATGTTAGAAGTGCAAATGGGGCAAGGAGCCGATATGGGAACCTCACGCATCGATGCGGTCGATGTGGAAGGCAGAGCCCGCATCCTGGGAGGCTTGGCTCCCGGTGAACCGGCAATTGCCCTGCCGGCGCCGCCCGGGGTGCAAACGCCGGCAGACTGGCCTGCTTTTATGCAGAAATTACGGCAGAGAGCTAATGGTATTCCCATAGCCTTGAAGCTTATGGCTACCGGCCGGCTGGAAGAGGAATTGGCGATGGCGATTCAATTGGGGTTTGATGCCGTCATGCTTGACGGTTCCGGCGGCGGCTCGCATGCCACCGCTCCCATTAAGCAGGATGATTTTGGTATACCCAACATCTATGCTTTGGTGCGGGCCAAACGTTTGCTGAAAAACACTTCCATCAGTTTAGTGGTGGCAGGCGGTTTTTTTACACCAGGCCAGTGTCTTAAAGCCCTGGCCTTAGGGGCGGATGCCATCTATTTGGGCACCGTTCCGCTATTGGCCCTCGCCCACAACCAGCTTAACAAAGTCGTCCCCTGGGAACCGCCTACCACTCTGGTATATTACAATTCACCGACCAAAAACCAGCTTGATATCGGCCAGGCTGCCACCAGTGCAGCCAATGTAATCACCTCAATGGTGCTGGAAATGGAAGAGACCATGCGGTCTTTGGGGAAGGCTTCTTTTAAAGAGTTTAGTATTAATGATTTTGTTGCTTTGGATTCCACCACGGCAGAGATTACAGGAGTGAAGGAAATGCTGATTACCGGTAACAACCAGCCTGTTAAGGAATGACACTATGCCCATATTGATAACAGATACGCTGTTGCTGCTGCTGATACTGCTTTTGCTGGTTCTTATGCCGGCAGTATTGCTCGTTCTGGCCAAACCTCTTTTTCGTTATTTCATGAATCGTATCTCTGACGACGCGCTAACCAAACTATTTACGGAAGATTACGATCAGAATCTGGCCGAGTTGTTTCCGTCCGTAAAGCGCCTGTCTCTCTTAAATTTAATTGAGATGAGTCTGCGTGCCGAAACGGGAAAACTTATCGAAAGGCCATCAGGCTCGCCAAAACAGTTCCTTGGCTATGATAACCTTATGTTCTCTCCCCGGCAAATGACTAAATTCTCCTTGCCTGAAGACGCTAAAATCGATATGAGCGTAACCCTCGGTCCTAAAGCGGAAAAACCGCTGACCATAAAAATCCCTTTACTGATTGCCGGCATGGCTTATGGCACGGCGCTCAGCGAAGAGGCGAAACTGGCTTTGGCCAAAGCGTCGAAAACCCTGCAGACGGCGACAAATTCCGGTGAGGGTCCTTTTCTCCCCGAGGAACCGCAGGCTGCCGGCAAATTCATTTTACAAATTTGCCGCTGGCCGTGGGGCGGAAGGACCGATCAGCAAATTGCCGCCGCCCACATGCTGGAGGTGCAAATGGGACAAGGCGGCAGCATCGGTTCAACCCGCACCAAGGCGGCAGATATTGCCGGCAGAGCGCGCCTGCTGGCCGGCTTAGCCGCCGGCGAGCCGGCCAGCCCCCTCCCCGCACCGCCGGGGATACAAAAGCCGGAGGATTGGCCCATTTTCATGCAAAGGCTGCGCCAAAGAGCCAATGGCATCCCCATTGCACTTAAAATCATGGCGACCGAGAACCTTGAAGAAGATTTAGCGCTGGCCGTAGCTTTAGGCTTTGATGCCATCGCCATTGATGGTGCCGAAGGCGGATCCCATGCCTCCATCCCGACCAAACAAGATGATTTCGGGCTGCCCAGTTTATGCGCTTTGGTTCGGGCCAAACGGTTTTTGGCAAACACCCCGGTTAGTTTAATCATCTCCGGCGGATATTTTACCCCAGGCCAATGTCTAAAAGCCCTGGCCCTCGGTGCGGACGCCGTCTCGCTGGGTACGGTTCCTCTGTTTGCCCTGACACATAATCAAATCACCAAAATCGCCCCCTGGGAACCGCCCACCGCCCTGGTATATTACAATTCACCGGCCAAAACACAGCTTTCGGTCGGACAGGCCGCTACCAGCGTGGCCAATGTACTGACTGCAATGACTGCGGAAATGGAAGAAGCCATGCGGGCTTTGGGCCGGTCCTCCTTAGCCGAGCTTCAGCCTGATGACCTGATTGCTTTGGATTCCATTACTGCCGACATTACCGGCGTAAAGCAGGCGCTTGGCGCAAAAAAATCCGCAGACTAAAAGTCTGCGGATTTTTGCTGGTAACAAATATACTTGTTTACTTGGCTTTTAGTTTATAGGCAAAATACAAACCCAGCAACCAGACCGGGGCAATATACAGTGAGTAGCGCATCTCAGGCATCAGTGCCATAATACCGACAACCAACACTAAAAAGGCCAGGGCAAAATAAGACGCCAACGGATACAGCGGCATTTTAAACAAAATTGGTTCGTTGGTTTGCTGGTGATGTTTGCGGAATTTTAACTGAACCAGCAATATGGTGGCCCAGTTAATAATAATCGAGATGGTGGCTAAGGCCATAAAATATAAGAAAACCTTGGCCGGGTCCAAATAACTTATTAATACCACGATTAAAGTAAACGCCGTTGAAACCAGCACGGCATTTACCGGCGCGCCCGCCTTATTGAGTTTGCCCAAAAGCTTCGGCGCATTGCCTTGCTTGGCAAGCCCGTACAGCATTCTGCCATTACTGTACAAAGCGCTGTTATACGCCGACAGGGCGGCTGTAAGCACGACAAAATTCAGCAAATGAGCCGCCGAAGGAATACCTACATGCGAAAATATCTGAACAAACGGGCTGCCTGTTGTCTCAATGGCATTCCAGGGGAATATGGCTAAAATAACGATCATCGCCCCTACGTAAAACAGCAGAATTCTCCAGACTACCTGGTTAATGGCCTGAGGAATGGTTTTTTCCGGGTTTTCCGCTTCGCCGGCCGTAATACCCACAAGCTCGACACCGCCAAAGGAAAACATGACCAATACCAGTGACATAACCACCCCATAGAGACCCATTGGGAAAAAGCCGCCATGGGCCCATAAATTACTAAGCCCCACAGGCTGTCCCGCATTGCCGATGCCGAAAAAAATCATCGCCACACCAAAAACAATCATGCCGATAATGGCCAGCACCTTGATAATAGCAAACCAAAATTCAAACTCGCCATAGGCCTTTACATTAATTACATTAATCAGGGTAACGACTACCAGACACACCAGCGCCGACAGCCAGGTGGGAATATCCGGAATCCAATAATTAATATAAGTGCCGATAACCGATAATTCGGCCATGCCAACAACCACATAATTAAACCAATAGTTCCAGCCGGAAATGAAGCCCGGAAGCTCACCCCAGTATTGATAAGCATACTGACTGAAAGAACCTGATACCGGATGGGCTACCGACATTTCCCCCAGCGCCCGCATAATAAAGAAGATAACAATACCGCCAACCAGATAGGATAAGGTAATCGCCGGTCCCGCCATTTTCACCACTGTAGCCGAGCCGTAAAACAACCCTGTGCCAATAGCTCCCCCGAGCGCAATCATTTGAATATGACGATTCTTGAGGCCACGCCGTACTTCTTGTTGTGTATGACTTTCGTCCATGGTTTTCCGCCTTTCTACTCTCGTTCTATTTCATTACCCCGCAACCTATCATAATATTATGTGAAAACTTAAAAACTCCTGCCGCTTTGATATGATTGTACAAAAAAATTACTACCTTTCTTACCGGATGTACATTCCCACAAAACAAAAGTATACTCACTAATCCGGTCAGATATATCTGCAACCGCTGCCCCAGCAGTAGGAAAAGAGAAAAGGCCCGCAGAACCAGTGCCTGTAGAGCCTTTATACAGTTGTTGCCTTATATTTAATTCTTTGCCGTCATTCTCATAAATATTTTAGCTATCTCGTTTAAGGTCAAGGGGATTAGACTAAACAGGATGACAATCCCCCAGTCTCCGCCGGAAAGCATTTGCAGCTTAAATGCATCGGCAAGAAAGGGTATCGTTATAACCCCAAGCTGGAGCATAAAGCCAACGACTACTGCAACCACCAAATACTTGTTGGAAAACAGGCCAAGCTGGAAAATGGACTTCGTAGGACTCCTCATGGCAAATGAGTAAAACAGCTGGGAACCGGCAAGAACTACAAATGCCATAGTTCTTGCATATGTTAATACCTCTTCCGGTATATTGGCAGATCCCAGGCTATAGCCGTATTCGTTCAAGCCAAAGTAAAAGGCGACCAAGGTAAGAACACCGATTAAGGTTCCGCCAAGCACCGCTCTGGCGCCGGCACCGCCGGCAAAAAAGCTTTCCTTGGGATCTCTTGGCTTTTTCTTCATAACTTCCTTATCGCCGGGATCAACACCAAGGGCAATCGCCGGCAAGGTATCGGTGATTAAGTTAATCCAGAGTATCTGGGTGGCCAGCAGCGGCACCGGCCAAAAGAACAGTACCGAAGCAAAAATAGCGACAACTTCACCCAGATTGCAGGAAAGGAGAAATATTACCGATTTTCTGATGTTATTGTATATATTTCTGCCTTCTTCGATGGCATGGACAATGGTTGTAAAATTATCATCTGCCAGGATCATGTCACTGGCACTCTTAGACACATCTGTGCCGGTGATACCCATGGCAACCCCGATATCGGCATTTTTTAAAGAAGGTGCGTCATTAACACCGTCACCGGTCATCGAAACAACATTTCCCTGTTCCTGATAGGCTTTAACAATCTTAACCTTATGTTCGGGTGATACTCTGGCAAATACCCGATAATTGTTTATTTTGCCTGCAAATTCTTCCTCTGACAAGGCATCTATTTCCGTACCCGTAATACTCTGTTCCAGCGCCGAGGCAATGCCCAGTTCTTTGGCAATCGCAGCCGCTGTATTCTTATGATCGCCGGTTATCATAACCGGTGTAATACCGGCGCTCTTAGCTTGGGCTATCGAGTCCTTAACCTCCAGTCTGGGCGGGTCGATCATGCCGACAATCCCCAAAACAGTCAGGTCCTGCTCCATTTCCTCCGGGTCAATTACACGATCCGTATCTTTATAGGCGGCGCCAAGCACCCGCAAGGCATCGTCTGACATTGCCTCAGCAACCTGTAAGTAGTTTGCTTTCATCTCTGCCGTTAAGGGGACAACCTGACCATTGACCAAAGCGTTTTTGGCTATTTTTAAAATATTATCAATAGCGCCTTTGGTATGAACTCTGTAGCCAGTTCCCTCCTGGTTGAGGGTGGACATCAGCTTTCTGTCAGAATCAAACGGCTTTTCACCAACCCGTTTATACTCGGTATGCAGCCTTTGCCTTGACAGGTCATATTTATCCCCCAGCACAATCAAAGCAACTTCCGTAGGATCACCGGTGCCCTGGCCATCTTCATAGGTGGCGTCAGAGCACAGGACAAAGGATTTCATTAATTCCTGTTCTTCCTGCCTGGCCTCAAACCCGGTTCCTTCTGACGGGACATTCTGAAGGTTATCTAATGTATAAAACTTCACCACCGTCATCTTGTTCTGGGTGAGTGTGCCGGTTTTATCTGAACATATGATACTTACAGAGCCGAGGGTCTCAACCGCAGGCAGTTTTTTAACAATTGCGTTTATCTTTGACATTCTGGTGACACCCAGCGCCAGAACGATGGCAACAATTGCCGGAAGACCTTCAGGAATAGCGGCAACAGCTAAACTTATGGCGGTTAAGAACATCTCAAATAAATCTCGTTTTTGGAAAAAGGCGATAATAAAAATGAGCACACATACGGCAATAGCAATAAAACCCAAAACCCTGCCAAGTTCATCCAGACGCTTTTGCAGGGGAGTCATTTCTTCAATATCCTCATCCAGGATCTTAGCAATTTTGCCAATTTCCGTTTCCATCGCAGTGGCGACAACAACCCCTTCGCCTCTGCCATAGGTAGCCAGAGTTGACATAAAGGCCATATTGGTTTTATCGCCAATCGGCGTCTTCGGGTCCGGGTGTATGTTGTTGGCATCTTTCTCAGAGGGAACCGATTCGCCGGTTAGCGCCGATTCTTCTATTTGAAGGTTGGCGCTTTCAATCAGTCTGATATCGGCAGGGATAAACCGCCCCGCGTCGATGACCACAATGTCGCCTACTACTATGTCTTCAGAGTTAATTTCCTGGATTTGTCCGTCACGTTTTACCAGTGATTTCGGCGTAGTCATTTGCTGCAGCGCCTCAACCGCTTTTTCTGCTTTGTACTCTTGGATAACACCAATAGCCGCATTTAAGAATACTACTAACAGAATGATAATTGCGTCTACATATTCACCAATTACCAGGGTGATAACGGCCGCCCCCAGCAGCACATAGATCAGCATATCCTGAAGATGGGAAAAAAATAGCGCTATTAAACTTTTCTTAGGTTTACCCTCGAGCTTATTTTCACCATACTGAGCCAGCCGGGCCTGCGCTTCTTCGGTAGTCAGCCCCGTAGCCGGGTCGACCTTACATTCTGTAAGAACTTCCGGCGCCGATTTTGCAAACCACATAATCAGTCACATTCCTTTCTGTTACATAATCACGACAAGTGTTATTCATCCAATAAAGAAAATACGACTTGCTCCGAGCCTTTGGCGACAGCGGCAGCCGATGGGATAAAAATCCGGGCGCAGCGACCGCTTAATCCGATTGATGCATTCTTGAAAAGTTTAACCCTCTGTAACCATGGTTATGTACCTACAGCAAAATAAAAAATGCGGATTAGTTATTGACAATCAGGCTTTCAGGCTGCCGGCCAAACTGTCCACCCGGCGCATAGCCTGTAAAACCATATCGGCGGTAACGGTAAACGGCATATTTTTCATGTCCGGAGTCAATATCGTCGCCGCAGCCACCACTGTTAGCTCCTCTGCAGTCAGGTCAAGGAGCTGACTCATCGTTGTGGGAACCGCGCAACGTTCGGCAATATGTATTGCTTCAATAATTTCAGCATCCGAACGGTCTTCCAAAGCCAACAAAAATAAGTTGCCATAACCAACAAGCAGCCCATGTCCGACTTCATGCGCTCTCGGTATTTTGGTTAAGCCGTTATGCAGGCCGTGTGCGGCGGCGGACCGGATTTTTTCCCCGCCGAAAATCGAAGCCAGCCCTGCATATAAAATAATGGCATCCACCGTCGAATCCAAGGCTTCATGGAATATTTTCGACTCCACGGCTTGCCGGGCTTCACCGCCAAACCGCTCAATCAAATCATAGCATAACCTGCCGTTTGCCAGCGCAGCCAAGGTCATACTGGTTTTCTCCGCACACTCGATACTGACGCGATACTCATACCATTTAGCCATGGTATCGCCCATACCGGCCGCCAGCCAGCGGACAGGCGCATCAAGAATAACCTCAGTATCAATGACGGTTGCCGCCGGACATTCATCAAAAGACACTATCTCGACGAACTCACCCTCATCAGTGTAAACAACCGATACCGTAGTAATCGCAGCACAAGTCGCTGCAATAGTCGGAACGGTTATAACCGGCAGCTGACATTCCCAGGCGATGATTTTACCAATATCAAGTGCCTTGCCACCGCCAACGGCAATCACACAATCGGCTTGCGATTGTTTTGTTGCCGCAACTAACTCATTGATGTTGCGCCGCGAACATTCTCCGCCATACCACCGGCTTGCGGCAATGCTAACTCCGGCCTTTTCCAGACTGACATGCAGCTTCTGCTCCGTCTTGGTCAACGCGGTTTTGCCACCTACAATAAACGCTTTTGTTCCTAAAGTCTTGCAATAATCCCCCAGCGAACCCAATGCGCCAAAGCCGCGAAATACTTTACAGGGGAAATCCACCCTTTCAATTATTGTTCTCACAAGCTACCCACTCCCTATACTTAGTTGTGATGTAAATCTCACAGCTTTTGCAGCTTTTTTTCATCAAAATATCACTAGCAATCCTTCTGTAATCGATACCCGTAGTATTCTTTTAGTATATAGACAGGCCATAAGTTCGTCAAGGGTATTACAAACCGTAAATAATCCGGTCTTTTCATTGACAAAACAGCAATAAGAGTCCGTATCACCAAAAGTGGCGCGGACTCTTATTGCACGCTTATCTTATCGAATGAAGTTTGTCATTTTCTTTCTTTCCAGGGCGACAGGAGGTACCAAAGGTTTACCGGCAGCCAGAACCTTTAATAACCAGGCCATATTTTTGCCTAAAACACGCATAATTTGATTACCTTCCTCATCCTGTTCCGCTTCCCCGGGTTTAAGACCATGAGTGACATTCCAGTAATTTGTCGTCGGTACAAGCATCTCGGAATACGTGATATAGTGGTTCAGCGAATCAAAGGTTGAAACACCGCCCGACCGCCTTACCGCCACCACGGTTGCGCCAACTTTATGCCGCAGCATGGACTTGTTAACCGAAGTCACATAAAAGGCCCGGTCTAAGAAGGACTTCATTGTCCCGGCAATGCCGGCATAATGAACCGGTGAGCCTAATACGATTCCATCAGCTTCCTTCATCTTCTGAATCCAGTCATTTACCCCGTCATCGCCAAATACACAGCGTTCATCCTGATTTTTGACACAACCCATACAGGCCGTGCAACCTCTTATAACCTGGTTGCCAACATGAATGAGTTCAAATTCTATGCCTTCTTCTTTGAGAGCTTCCCCGACAACGGCAAGTGCATGATGGGTATTACCTTTCGCGCGGGGACTTCCATTAAAAGCAACTACCTTCATAATTTACGCCTCCTAAACAGCATCGCTAAATTATTGGCACAGAAAGCGCCTTTATCAGTACCATTATATATTGGAAAATACAGCTACACAAGTCCGCACCAAAATGGTGCTTTGCATAAATTCATTTTTCAGGATAATACTACCTATTATGGAAATCGCGGAATGGGGGGTTAGTATGAAACAGCAAAGTAAAAATCCAAAAGACGTAGATCTTGACGCCGCCCGGGTCAGCCATGACAGCGGTTATCTCACCACCAATCAGGGTGTTGGTATTAGTAACACCGATGATGCTCTCAAAGCAGGCAAACGCGGCCCAACCCTAATGGAGGATTTTATCTTCCGGGAAAAAGTTACCCATTTTGACCATGAACGAATTCCTGAGCGCATTGTTCACGCTCGCGGGTCAGGAGCACATGGTTATTTTCAGGTTTATAAAAACCTTACTCATCTGACAAAAGCTCATTTTCTCAGCGATCCCAAGCTGGTTACGCCGGTCTTTGTCCGTTTTTCCACCGTTGCAGGCTTTCGCGGTTCTGCGGATACAGTACGGGATGTCCGTGGTTTTGCGGTCAAATTCTACACGCAGGAAGGCAACTATGATATTGTTGGCAACAACATGCCGGTGTTCTTTATTCAGGATGCCATTAAGTTCCCTGATCTCATCCATGCCTTAAAACCGGAACCCAACAATGAAATGCCCCAGGCGGCCTCAGCCCATGACACCTTCTGGGACTTTGTGGTGAATACTCCGGAGACCATGCACAATGTCATGTGGCTGATGTCTCCCCGCGCTGTTCCCAAGAGCTATCGCATGATGGAGGGCTTTGGCATTAACACCTTCCGTCTGGTCAACGCCAAAGGTGAGTTTAAATTTGTAAAATTTCACTGGAAGCCTATTCTGGGTGTCCATTCCCTCGTCTGGGATGAGGCCCAGAAGGCTGCTGGCAAAGATCCTGATTTTAACCGCCGGGACCTTTGGGAGAATATTGAAAATGGCAATCCGGCCGAATTTGAACTTGGCATTCAGGTGCTGGCTCCAGAGGATGAGTTCAAGTTTGATTTCGATATTCTGGACTGCACCAAGCTTTGGCCTGAGGAGTTAATCCCTGTGCAGAAAATCGGCAAGATGACACTGAACCAGAATCCGGATAATTTTTTTGCCGAAACAGAACAGGTGGCTTTTTGTCCGGCCAATGTGGTGCCCGGCATCGATTTTACCAATGATCCTATGCTCCAGGGCCGGCTGTTCTCCTATCTGGACACCCAGATTTCCCGTCTGGGAGGTCCCAACTTCCAACAGCTTCCCATTAACCGCCCGCTGCCCAAGGTTAACAACAACCAACGGGACGGCATGCACCGCATGACCATTGACAAGGGGCAAACCAGCTACTATCCCAACTCCCTGAATATGGGAGAGCCTCACGCCGCCCGCGCCGGTGAAAGCCATTTCGAACACTATCAGGAAAAGGTGGATGGCCACATTGTCCGGGAACGCAGTGAGAGCTTCCGGGATCACTACACCCAGCCGGCGTTGTTTTGGAACAGTATGTCTGACTGGGAAAGAAAGCACATTATTGATGCTTTCCGGTTCGAGCTGGGCAAATGCAAAAATAAGAATACCCACCAAAAGCTTGTAGATATGCTGGGCAATGTTGATCCGGAACTGGCCCAAAAGGTTGCGGAAGGCTTGGGCGCCACCCCTCCGGCCAACACGGCAAATCCTACAACAGTTTCCTCAGCCGCACTCAGTATGGCCAATACTGCAAATAGCCCGAAAACCAGAAAGGTAGCTATCCTGATTGGAAACGGGTTCGACAAAGCACAGTTTGATGCTATTACCTCCGCTCTCACAGCCGCCGGTGCTTGTTTTGATGTGGTATCCTGCAAGCTTGGACCAGCCACTGCTCAGGATAACAGCACGGTAGAGTGTACCCAGACTTACACCACCACGGCCGCCGTCTTTTACGATGCTGTTTATATCCCTGGCGGCTCCCATATAGAGTCCCTCAAAGGCTCGGCAGATGTACAAAGTTTCCTCGGAGACACCTTTAACCATTATAAGACCATCGGTCTGAGCGGTGAAGCGACAGCTATGCTAACCCTGTTGCGACCTGGACAAAATGCGGAACCAGGCGTCATCTGCGATCTAACCGGCAACATGAAGAGTTATACTGCTGCGTTTCTGGAAGGACTTACACAAGGTCGCCATTTTCAGCGAAAGCTCTGATAATCTCAGCGGCACGCAAAACTAAATTCTGTTAAACACAACAAACCCGTGTAAATCAAAGATTTACACGGGTTTGTTGCTGGTGCGCCCGAGAGACTCGAACCCCCGCAAAACGCGGTTTAGAAGGTAAGTCAACCTGACCCTATTTTCCCCGGAAATAATCTTCATCTTTCCTGGAAACACTAAAAAATAAAAGCTGAGAGGTATTAAACATGTCTAAAGGTGATAGTGGAGCAACTCAACAAGATAGCTTCAATAAAAACGTGTCCGAGCAAGCACCGGTCAAATACAATAATCCGCCAACAAGCGGTGCAATTCAGGATAAATTACGTGATGAGCCTGCTGTTAAAGCAAATCAAAATGTTTATGACGCTTTGTCAGAGTAATCCAGCCAGGAGGACGTCATGACAATATTTGCAATCGTAATATTAATAGCTATCATCGGTTTGGTTATTGTATATTTTGACAGATTGACTTCTCCTTGGCGGTAATTAATGGCCTCACCGCTATAATTGCCACTCCCTGATTACACGGCCACAGGGGCAGGTATAAAGAACAAACCACTTCATCCAGAAGGATCAAGCGGCTAATCAATGCTTCCCCATTAAGTTTTAAGCTACACTTTCTTCTAACTCTCTAATAAAATCAGGTAAGTCGGCCAGCAACTCTTCCAGTTCTTCTTCAGTTAAAGTAATCTCCAAATTATCAGGTGCCTTCTCCATCACTAACACCACCTTCAGTTAATAATGACTAACTCAATAATATACCAAAAATCAAGATAATTAGTTAAGACCTTGTAAACATTTGGTTAAAACCTAGCGATAACCCTGCTTACAAAACGCAAGCAAGCCTTCCAGCCAACGCCGGAAGGCTTGTTCTTTCTGGTGCGCCCGGAGGGACTCGAACCCCCGCAAGACGCGGTTTAGGAAACTGTTTTATATATTTGCCTCCATATGCTTAAACCAGCAGAAATAGCGCATTTCTTAGGTTTTAAATTGCTGTCTTTTGCCGTAAAAATAGCTTGTTTGCCGCGACTTTCACGGCAAAATTCACGGCAACAGGATTCTCTGAAAAAACATTGCTCTTAGACGTATTTGTCGTTTTAGACTATTTTGTTACCCTGAACAGGTATATTGGAAATCTGTTTTATCCATGCAGACTTTTTTGAAATATATGCATTATATGCTTTTGACCGAGAACTACGGTCCATGTTCCTAAAAAGGATATTACGAATAGAGAATACTGTAAAATCAGCCATTGCGTACGAGTTCTCCTGGGAACACGGTCATGATAATTACTTAAGGCTTGCCAATTTTAACCAATCATTGCTGGCTGATGTTAGTAAACTAATATCAACAATCCAGCAAGACATATCACGTAATTATCCCAGTAATCAATCCATAAAACATTATCTTGAGACCCATGGTTATGTTCCATTATGGGTTTTAGTCAATATATTGACTCTGCATCCCTTTTTATTGCTGCGTAAGCACGCGGATTAATATGCATGACGATAGTTTCCAAAGCAAAACCACCTATAATGACACATTATATATAGCGTAAATATGTAATTGGTGTTACACTTTTTGTCAATTAATTTTCAGATACAAAAAGCCCTTTGAAAATCAAGGGTTTTTCGACTTTTTTTGTTGACGGAATTGAATAGAAACCAGGTTATGATTTGGTATCAACAGATAACTTTTTTTTAAAATTACATTTTGGACAATGTATTAAGTGCACTATCCCTTTTTTCCGCTGTTCTGAATTAACATTTTCATCTGTGATTTTTGCCCCACAAAAAGGACAATCCATAGGTAATCTTATAGACATTTTTATTTTCCCCCTTTTAGTTTTGACTTTGCAATTTTTTTACATTTTTTGCATAGTGGAGTATCTAACGATGTGGGCATGGCACCAAACGAAACCCCGCTTTTAAAGTATCCTGCATATCCGCACAAAGACACATTACTTGTCTTAGAGTCTTTGTCGCGGATATGTATAGTCTCATGACTTCCATATTTTACTTTTTCTAATTTCATTTGATATTCCTCCTTAATTTTTTTAATTTCTTGACCATTGCGTTTCGTGGCGAATGCTTCCCCGAGTTTTATTCACTCTTGGCACGCTAAGCGCAATGTCGGTCTTTTTAAAAGTCTTCTGCGTCGGCCTCCCATCGTTCTATACGACAGATTTTCCCAAGCAATATGCAGTTTTCAAAGAACACTACGAAAACATCAATTTTGGCAACAAAAAAAGGACACAGACAGCCAAAAACTAACTTTTCGACTAAAAATGGGCAAACTACACCCTATTTTTAGTGATGGAAAAATTAGTAAAAGGCTATCGGTATCCTTAGGCAACCCCGACTACACCACGGGGTTAAATTCGCTCGCTTTTTATATTTGGGTTAATTGGGTTTAATTTACATTTTAACCGATAGATTACTTATGCAATTGTCTTATTTTAGTATAATACAAACCCTTGGATTTTACAATTATAATCAAATTAGCGATATTTCTGCACTGCTGCCTGTTATTTGCCCTCATTTACTCCACATGAATCCCAATACTAATATTTCGAATTTTTAGATGATTGTTATTTTACAAAAGCCAAAGCCATCGGTATAAAATTGTATTTTTATAGACAAAGTATCGTAAAGCACACATAGTATTACCCTATATGGAGCCATGTCAGGCATTCCCTATGGAGCTATTACTATTCCAATTGTTCTTCCCAGCTTTTTATGGCTGCTGAGTATTTGTACCCCATTATTCCTAAGCTCACTTTAATTTAAGGGAAAGTTTCACCTCAACATTTTTTGCAAAGAAAATGTTGAGGTGATTCCAGTTAGTAAACTGACTACCCATTTATATTTCTAGACGCTATCCACTATAAAATTCGTGAAAACCATCAAATTATCACCAAAGCCGCATATGTAGTTTTAGGCGTTAATCTAGAGGGTTACAAGGAAATACTGGGCATTTGGATTGGTGAAAACGAAAGCAGTAAGTTTTGGCTTAGCGTGTTAAACGAGCTGAAAAGCCGCGGAATACAAGATGTCTACATGTTTTGCGTAGACGGGCTAAATGGTTTTCGGGAGGCTTTGGAGCTGTATATCCTATGGCCGGAATCCAGCGTTGTATTATTCATCAGATTCGATCCAGCATGAGGTATGTTAACTATAAACATGCAAAAGCCTTTACCGCAGACCTAAGAGAAGTCTATACCGCTGTTACTGAAGAAGCGGCTCTTGAAAATCTTATGAGCTTTAAAACGAAATGGGGTACAAAATACCCAGCAGCCATAAAAAGCTGGGAGGACAATTGGGATATTTTGTCTACTTTCTTGCATATCCACCGGGAATAAGGAAAATCATATATACGACTAACATTATTGAAGGACTGCACAGGCAGTTTCGCAAAGTCACAAAAACTAAGGCCGTATTTCCGAATGACGATTCTCTGCGCAAGATGCTCTATCTAGCATCGAATAATATCACTAAAAAATGGACCCAGCGTTACCGGGACTGGGAGATGGTATTAAACCATTTAGCCATACTTTTTGAAAACCGCCATGCTATTTAATTGCCCATAAAATATGATTCCCTGGACAGAACGGAGCATTCACGCTAACGCGTGCATACTACCGAGCTGTCCAGGGAGAACAATAGCTAAGGGGCAATGGGTAACTCTACTTATCAATAAAATCGCCTAAATTCTTGCCATAAAGATTTTCTATTTACACAAAATTAGACGCATACCTAAAAATTAAAACCGGCTTTTCATTTTGCCGGTTTTAGTCGAAGAGCATTTTTTTTGAATGTCTGGATTCCAATGATTTACTTATCCTCAAAAATCAGGATGGTCCTCTAACCACTGTGCGCGTTGATCCATCGGACAAAAAAACCATTCGCGGTTCTCCGATGTATCGGTTTCGTGGATGCCTTCTAACCACAATTGATAAGCATCCTCAGTCTTTAAAGCTGCTTCGATTTCCGGTTCATCATCTCCATGGATATTTCGCAGGCTATGTAAAAGATCTTCGTATGTGTACTTATCTACAACTATTTCCTCTTCTGGTCCTTCCATATTTTCGATGTCTGCTGATGTGAGATAAACTGGATCAACCTCCCATTTTTTATCTGGCTCATCCTTTTTGCTTCTCTCAGATAGTTTAGACAACCCAACCCCTAACACTACACCGACGAATATAATACCACCCCAAAACGCTACTTTTCTAAACTTTTTAAACATTTTTTCCCTACTTTCCTTTTTTATATCTTCTTCTCTTTTGTGGATTCTTTCAAGAGCTCGACTAAGAGTTTCATTATCAATGGAGCATTTACGTGGCATTTCTTTTTTCAAAGGTTCTTGGACGACGAATTCTCTGCATAATTTCCTCTTATAATTTACTCCTGACAAATTCATTTTCGGCGCTAAACGCGCTGCCATTTCTTTAATGTTATCCATATAAAAGTTTCCTCCTATAATAAAAATTTTTCTACGGTGGTGCGTTTTCATCGCGAATGCTTCTCCGAGTCTCGTGACTCTTGGCACGCTAAGCGCAATCCAAAGTCTTCTGCAACAGCGCTCCCATCGTTCGATACGACAGACTTTCCCAAACAATATGTAAGATTTCAAAGATCACTACGAAGATATCAATCATAAAAACAAAAAATACCAATAGTTGATTACTCGCTTGAAAAAGGGCAGACTTCACCCTGTTTTTAATTCAAGTAATCAACTATCGGTATTTTGACATGCCATACACGGGATTTAATTCGTTTTTTTTATGGGTTAGATGATTTCACTAAAATAGTAAAATCAACATTTTATTTTTTTACCCGATAGTGTATATGAAATTATATTACATATTAAATATACACCAACCCTTGGAATTTGTAAAGTAACTATTTTACCTTTCTCCGGCTTTTTCGGTTGAATCTTTTTGTTGTTAAAGCGTATTTTAAAAGGCACAACCCCTGAAAAAAATTAATAAAAATAATAATAGTCGTCAAGGCGATGCTTCTGTGCGATATGTGGTCAGGTAGGCGTTAGCCGTGAGCTGTCCACCATATCCACACAAGAAACAGGGGGACAAGCACCTTGTTTTAAATACATAAAATATAATGACAATCATCCTATTTCTAAAACCGCTACCTGCAGCCCATCAGAAGTACCTCTGAAATCTACATTTCAAACAAAGCTACAATCTGCCTAAGAATAGTCAGAACTTCTCTTCTTACTCTAGCAAGAAAGTGCCGTAGCATACAAATAGCATACAAAACTATAAAAAAGCACACAACAACGGCAAGGCTGGAAAACTCCAAAGCCTTGCCGTTGTTGTATTTAGATGGTGCGCCCGGAGGGACTCGAACCCCCGCAAGACGCGGTTTAGGAAACCACCGCTCTATCCACCTGAGCTACGGACGCAGATTTCATATCTTTTTCGCCATTTCCTCCATACCAAAAGATGCAATTGACAGTCGCGCAAGTGATGTCAACCCGCATAATTGGCAGCTTCGTCGGTAATGGCAATACTAAAGATAACGCTATTTAGTATAGCATTTTGAATGAGGCATTGTCAATTGTCGGGTATTGCCAATTTTCCTTCCAAGCCTGATAATCACTGAATCACTACGTCATATCCCTCATGCCGAAGTGCCTGCAAAGCGCATTCCAGGTCTTTGGCTTTTACCAAAATGTAATCTGTGTTGTAGGTAGAAACAGCAAAAATGCTTACCTTGGCTTTAGCAAGTATTGTGGCTACCACCGACAATATGCCTACCAGGCTAAAATCCAGTATGCCGGCAATTTTTAGTGCCCGCCAGCCTCTTTCACAGACGACATCTTCGGGGATAACCACCTCAGAGCAGACAATAGAAAGCTCCTCCGTTGTTTTCGTAATGGAAAAAAACTCGCCCCGATAAGCCCACTGCGGAATACTCTGGCTTGCACACAGCCGGCAAACACCCAGTGTGTCAACTAAAACCTCGAACTTTAATTTTTCTGTCATTACTTACCTCCCCTCCTCATAACAGCCTCACCACTATCCGGAAATCCAGTCAATGTTGTTTTTGCTTTCCTGTATGTCGTCGACAGTATCTGCCACACCCATATCATGCTACTATCCCCTGACATTTTGGCCTTGACAGTAAATAGATTTTTAATAATTGCATGCGATAATCAAGTCGTAGAATTTTAAGCACTTATAGGAGGAATGCATGTGGCAGCAAAGGTAATTCCGTTTCCTGACAAGTATGAACCCAATATACCGGAAATAGAGAAGCTTATGCGGGAATGGTTGTGCAATGTGTCAGATGAGCGCAATTTCATTGACACGGTTGCCGCACGGATGATGAGTTTTATTCAGAACTATGCCAATACATGGTTTGAACCAAATTTCAATTTATCAGTACCGCCAACATTGACTTTTGAAGAGCGGAAAGCCCTCATAGCCTCCATTGAAACCGGTGTTGATGAGACGGCCAGGCAGGTGCAGGAGATGATTAACAGGATAATCATCGAACGGTTTTTGCTTGAAATAGAAATATATGAAACCAGGAAAAGCCAAACGCATTTTTCCCTAAACGGTAAATGAAACAGCCGCATAAAGGCCCGAAGCATTTGTAGAGTAATTAACTACAGATGCTTATTTTTTTGTTATGGCAAAATCCAACCTCAAAATGGGTTCCCTACTTGCTGCTCATCTGGGCCAATACATAATAATCATAACCCCAATCAACGATATTACACCGCCGATAATATCGAATTTATCCGGTACAACCTTATCCACGCCCCAGCCCCAAAGAATGGACAAGGCGATAAACACACCGCCATAGGCGGCATACACCCGGCCAAAGTTCGCCGGCTGCAAGGTTGGTATCACCCCATACAAGACAAGAATTACGGCGCCGGCGACCGCATAGCTAATCCCTTTGCCTTCCCTTAGCCAAAGCCATATCAGATAGCCGCCGCCAATCTCAAATAAGCCTGCCAGGATAAAATACCCTATTGATTTTAAAAGTTCCATACTCTCCCCCACTGATTGATAATCGTTTTCATCCATCTATTTACTATAGCAGATTTTAGGCAAAGCGTAAATAAAAGGGAATTTTACAAATGCCCTCCTGCCACAGCTTTTACCCAAAGGCAAGTTGTACTAAAAGCATATAGAGTACTGTGCCGCCGCCAATACTGAGAAGGGTATTATTCAGTTTCAAGTGCAGCAGTACAATTGCGCCGATGGCTATGGCTTCAGGAATACCGTAAGGGGCAGCTAAAGGGGATACATTTTTCAAACAATACACGATTAAAAGCCCGATGGCCGCAAAGGGCAAGGTTTTGCCCAGATAGAGGATATATGCCGGCGTTTTATTGCTGTCAGGAAACAGAATAAACGGCAACGCTCTTGTCAGAAGCGTTCCGAAAGCAATGACCGCAATAATAAGCAAAGACTGCTGGACTGTCTGGATCATTCTGCCGCTCTCCTTTCAAGCCTTGCTCTAAGCAGGGTTAATAGCACAACAATCATTATCATAGACGGAATAATAAAGTTACCGGCACCAAAAAGCAACAGACACAGCGCCGATGCAGCTATACCGATAATAGCCGGGGCATGGTATTTCTGCGATTTCCATTGTTCGATAAAGATGACTACAAACAGCGCGGTCATAACAAAGTCGATGCCCTTGGTGTTAAAGGCGACCATGGAACCCAAAATCCCGCCCAAGGCGGAGCCAATGACCCAGTAGGCCTGATTGAGCAGGCTGATAAAAAACATGAACCAGCCGCGGTCTACGTCCTGAGGCGGTTCGGCCGAACAAAGTATCGAAAAGGTTTCGTCAGTAAGTCCGAAAATCAAATACGGTTTTTTCCTGCCTGTCCCACTGAATTGTCTGAGCATAGAAATACCATAAAACAGGTGCCTGGCATTAACTACCAGGGTTATTAGCAAGGCAGACAACGGTTGAAAAACTGTCGTGAGCAGACCGATTGCCACAAATTGCATGGCTCCCGCATAAATTACGGTACTCATTACAATTGCCCAGCCCACAGAATATCCTTTACTGCTTAATAATATGCCAAAGGCAAAACCAAGAAAAAGATAACCTGTTAAAACAGGAATCGTATGTGGAAAAGCCGCTTTCAGGGCTTTCATCTTTTCTCCCATAATCATAATCCCCACTATTCTCTATAATTGCCAACAATGCTGTTAGTCTTGTGTGCACAAGTCATGCTTTTACCCATAAGCCCTGCTGTTCTATTTATCCACATGCACAACATTCCGACTTATCCACAGAAAAAAGCTTGTTTTTTAAGTATCCGGTAACCCCTATACTGCTTTTTCCCCACAACTTCCACAAAGTTATCCCCAAAAACAGGTGTTTTGGGGATAACTTTGTGGATAACTTGTGTAAACCGGTGAAAAAAAGTAAAGCGTGACGCTTTCGTCACGCTACCGGCCGGCTCCAATCTACATGTACGCCTGTTCTGCCCCAGATGCGGGTGAGGGCGGTTTTAAGACTTTCCACACTTTCCGCCGGGCGGATGGTTTCCTCGCGGAAATCCAAGAGCCCTTCACCGGGAACCCGGATAACATGTTCTGCTGCCAGGTAGGTTTCAATGATTTGGCGGACAGCCGCGTCATCAAATATCACTTTCACCGTTTTACTTGCTTGATCATATTCAATATAACCGCATTTGTTGTTATACTGAACAGCCACCTTAAAATTATTTTCCACAGTATCGCCTCTTTCCTCTGTTCCGCTTTAAAAAATCAGCATCATAATCATAGAAACACATTATTTCCACATATCCTAATATTATACCGGCAGGGTGCAAAATCCTGCCGGTATAAACTGCTTATTCCACGGCCCGGCGGTACATCGGTTTAAGCCGCTGCTCCATGGTGATATCCGGTGTTTGGGCATCTGCCTGAGCCTGAGTATAAAATTCCTTTTGTGAATTGATGGCTTTGCCGCGCCTGTCAACCCGCCGGTAGGTACCGTCTTTTCTCATAATATAGGCCTTTTGATTGTCGGCCAGTGTTAGGTCCAGCATATCTTTGATCCGTTTAATGTGCTCTGGATCTTCGACCGGGAAAAAGAGCTCCACACGTTCGTTGAGATTGCGCGGCATCCAGTCGGCGCTGGATAAGAATATCCGCTCATCGCCGCCATTACCGAAATAAATAATGCGGTGATGTTCTAAAAACCGGCCGACAATGCTGCGTACCGTGATATTGTGGCTAACGCCGGCCACTCCCGGTCTGAGTACGCAAATTCCCCGGACGATGAGGTCAATTTTAACCCCTTTGCAGGAGGCTTCATACAGCTTTAAGACAATATCCTTATCCACAAGTGAGTTCATTTTAGCAATAATGTGACCGCCGCTGCCGGTCTGGGCAAATTCGATTTCGCGATCAATAAGTTCCTTAATTTTCTCCCGGAGTCCCAGCGGGGCAACCACAATTTTGTTCCACACCGGCGGGTCGGAATATCCTGACAGTACATTGAAGAAGGCTGACGCATCGGCACCAAACTGCTCGTTGGCGGTAAACAGCCCCATATCGGTATAGATTTTGGCCGTAGCGTCATTATAGTTGCCTGTGCCCATATGGACATAACGCTTAATACCGTCCTGTTCCTGTCTGACAACCAATACCATTTTTGCGTGGGTTTTGAGGCCAACCAGGCCGTAAATGACATGGCAGCCTGCTTCTTCCAGACGTTTGGCCCACAGGATATTATTCTCCTCATCAAAACGGGCTTTTAGCTCGACAAGTACCGTAACCTGCTTGCCATTTTCGGCTGCCTGCGCCAAAGCTTTGACGATAGGCGAGTTGCCGCTGACCCGGTACAGGGTTTGTTTGATTGCCAGGACCTTCGGGTCCCAGGCAGCCTGCCGGACAAACTCCATAACCGGCTGAAAGGACTCATACGGATGATGTAATAAAATGTCCTGCTGCTTGATGGCCTCATATAAGTCGACAACACCCGCAAGCTCCTTCGGCGGGTAGGACACTACCGGACTGTGCCGCAAATGCTCAAGCCCGGGCAGATCACTAAATTTAAAGAAACAAGCCGCATCCAGCGGACCGGAGATTTCGTAGACATCCTGTTCTTCAATATTCAGGTTATGCACCAGCAATTGCTTTAAAGGCCTGTTGCTGGTTTTGCCGATTTCCAGTCTCACGGCCTGGCCGCGTTTTCGCTGGCGCAGCGATTTCTCAACCTCGGCCAGCAGGTCTTCCGCGTCCTCTTCATCAATGGAAAGGTCGGCATTTCTGGTTATGCGAAAAGGCACTACATCTTTAATGTTATATCCATGGAATAAATGACCGCAATAATGCTTGATAATATCCTCCAGGAAGACAAACTGCCGCTTAGCACCGGCAGAGGGAGCCTCCACAATCCGCGGCAGTACGGCAGGGACCTGGACAACGGCGGCATGGTCATCGCCGGCTTCCTGGCATAACAATATCGCAAGATTCAGGCTGCGATTGGCCAAAAAGGGAAACGGATGACCGGCATCCACTGCCATCGGGGTAATAACCGGGAAAATGGTGTTATTGAAAAAGTTCTCCATCCATTCCTGTGCCCGTTCATCCAGACTGGCGATATCCTTAAACGCAATATCCTTCTCTTCCAGCTCGGACATTATATTTTTCAAATACCGGTACTGGATCTTAACCAGTTCGTGGGTGTCTTCGGTAATGCAAATCAATTGCTGGCTCGCCGATAAACCGGCAGCGTCAACCTTATTGATCCCGCCTTCCAGCCGATGTTTGAGGCCGGCTACACGAATCATAAAAAATTCATCCAGGTTAGAGCTGGTAATGGCGATAAATTTGAGACGTTCCAGCAGCGGTGTAGGTTTAACATCGGCTTCGCCTAACACCCGCCGGTTGAACTTAAGCCAGCTTAACTCCCGGTTGAAAAAATATTCCGGGTCATCATGTATATCACAACTTTTGTCTTTGTCCACTGTCGCTACCCTACCTTTCTGATTAATGTCGCCTTAATGCCAAAAACATCTTCGAAAAAGTCGGCTTTATCGGCAAAAGTCCAACCTTCCAGCGACATATCCTCACTGCTGGTTACAGTAATGACAAGTTCATCACCGCGAAAAGCAACCTCTGCTTCACTGATCTTCTGCCGGTGGCTGCGGTCAAGAGCATCGGCCAGCCGGATGATCGCCGAAAGCTTAGCAACTGTAACTTTCTGATTTGGCGTCAAATAAGCAAAGGTGGGGTCATTATCGGAGGGAGTTCCTTTGGAGTGATAGTAGGCGATATTCGCAACTACATGTTTTTCAGCTTCGGAAAAGCCCATAAAATCGGAGGATATAATCAGCCGGTAGGAATAGAAATAGTGTTTCCTCAGGTTCACATGTTTACCAATGTCATGAAGAATGGCGGCAACCTTTAACAGCAGGCGGTGACGCTCGCCTAAACCGTGAATGCGCGCCAATTTATCAAATAAGAGCAGCGACCACTTTTCCACAGCGGCTGCATGGACAGGGTCATAGTAATATCTCTTGCCAATTTCCCAGCACAGGCTGATAAGCTGGTCCTGGATAAGCTGCTTATGTTCATGTCCGGTTTTTTCGGCAATATGCTTAACAACAACGCCATCCATAAACTGATCACTTAAGATCAGCATTTCTTGCGGATTTGTCAGGGACAGGACCTGCTTATACAATACAATGGTTGGCAGCACCATTTCCGCCTTATTTTCGGGCAGTTGAAAGTTTTTTATGATTTGCGGCAGGTTAAGCGAACGCACCTGCTTATAGAGGCTGTCAAATTCAGACAAACTGACAAAAGTAATCTTGCCTTGGTCCTTGCCCAGCATTTTCACCAGCAGCTTGGTTTCAGTGCCTGACAAAACCAGACGTTTGATACTATGCTGCCTCATTTCCTTTTCTACCGGTTCGATGGTACTCTTGATGTATTCGGAAAGCGCCTGATGAAAGTGGGCGGAGTCGCGCTGGCTTTTATCAAAGCTTTCCTTAATGCGCAGCGCACCAATGTGAATGTTCTGCTGGTAGGTAAGATTGCCGTCTTTGTACAGGGTAAAGCCCAGACCGCCTGAGGAAATATCGACAAACAGCATACAATCACAGGAGTTCATCAGTCCCCGGTCGTTCACGGTTTTAACCAGTGATACGTATTTGTAAAATATTTCTTGCGGCATTTCAAAAACTTCTACCGAAAAGCCGGTTTTGATTTTAATCTGGTCGATGATATACGGCTGGTTCTGAGCTTCCCGGATAGCCGTGGTGGCTACCAGGCGGTAGTCCCGCACACCATATTCGGACAACAGACGGCGATAGCCTTTTAGCAGTTCACAAATCTCACTTACGGCGCTAAAGCTGACGCGTCCTGTTTTAAAAGTTTCCTCACCCAACATGACCTGGCGATAACTTTGTTCCACAATTCTGAAATCATCCAGATTGGTATATTCCACAATCTGGACGCCAATTTGTTCTGATCCGACATGAATAGCGGCAAACCTTTCGGGTGCATGTCTGGCCATATGGCCCCTCCTAAACGCTAGTATAATTTCTATAATATTCAAATCTTCGACAATTAGAACTAAAATTCCTGTATTTTTTTGTTTCTTAACACTGAATTAACTGTAAATTAACACAATCCCGGCCACTCCTTGGAGTTTGCCGCATATTTGTTACTAGCCTGTTACTAGCTTAGAAATATTTAGATAATCTATACTGGTTTTATAAGTAAAAAATGCACCCCTAAGGGTGCAAAATTATAATTAGTGCACGAAAAAGCTGTATCTGCCGCCGCACTCATTTTATATATAGCAGATATTGCCGTCAAATAGTTTGCCGCCAATCTCCAGGCGATCTGTATACTGCCACATGTAGCCCTTGATATCATCATTTTTTGACCATTGGGCATTCCACACGGCACAGCCTAGCGACCGCCAATCAATATAATCACAAAGCCAAAAATAGGAGGCGTAAACACCGCAATCCAAACCAACATTGTCAATAAAAGCTTTACACATGGCCGTTATCTCTGCTCTGTCAAAGGCAAAGCCTTTTCTTGTTTTGTAGCCATCTGCATCCTCCATGTCAAACCATACCGGCATTTCAAATAATTGCCCGGTACTGTCAATTGCTTCCCGGCAGTTAGCTGCCTCCTGGATTGCATCCGCTACACTCAATGCATAAGAGTAGTGATAGGCGCCAACCTTCAAGCCAACAGCCTTTGCTCCGGCCACGTGCTGAGCAAACATTGGGTCTTTCGACTGCAAACCATAAGAACTGCGGACGATTACAAATTCAATACCGGCAGCTTCGACTGCTTGCCAATCTACCACACCGTTATGATAACTTACGTCAATACCCTTCATTAGTACACTACCTCCTTTATGATACTATATGTTACTGATGCAAATCCGGCGTATCAGCCGCCCTTTGAATTTTCTGATTATCGCGAACCCCGCTTGAAGGTGACGCACCGCCTATCAACCAAGTACGGCTATGTAGGGTAAAGCAGTTGGTCAGTATCACCTCCAAAAATAATTACTACAGATATGTGGCAAACTAAATTAGGAGGTGGTTAATAATGTTCTGTCATCATCATAGGCGCTCGCATCAACGTGAATGCGGTTGTGGCGACTCACCATTATTAAAAGTCCTGGCTATAGGTGCTTTAGTGTATGTTGGCATAAAAGCCTACCATCACCATCAAATCTATCACCGAGACTAGCCTCCAAAGCCTGGGTTAACTACCCAGGCTTTTATTTATGGTAAAAGAAAAACGTCCCGAAGGACGTTAGGGCTTCACCGAATCGTTATATTCTTCCATCTTGTTTCTAAACGCTTCAATTGCTCGTTTTGATTCGGGTGAATTAACACCCTTCTTACTAACTGTTTCATGAAGTATTTCTTGTAATCGCTCTACTTCTTTCCACAATTCTTTTTGCTCTTGCATACTGGTTCCCTGCCTTTATGAACTATAAGTCTATTATAACACGGAACATATGTTTGCGCCATAAAAAACCCGGTTAAAGAAGCTATATTTTTTTAAAATCATCCACATCTATCCCAAGTTTTGTTTTCGAAAACTCTTTAAACAATTTCTCACTAACAGCAATCAGCTTAGCATCCCTGACCAGTTGAATTCGTTTCCCCATATCTGAGCAGCTACAGTCAAAAGGCATGTCATTATCACAAATTAAACATTTCATAATACCAACCCCTTTCGAGGATTAGATTCTGTAAAAATAAGTTATTTCCTGTCTGATTTATCACGTTTAATTAAATCATCGGTATTCTGGCGTGTGCAGCCCGGTATTTCCATGGCTGCACGTGTAGCCACAAGGTTATCGGTGATAAATTGAATTAAATCCCCGCTCTGCTTCGAATTCGTACTTCATCGATTACCTACCCGCCTGACTGCATAGAATATCAGATAACCGACAGCTAACCCACCGGCAAGCCATGAATGCCACGCCATATTATTAAAATCAACCGAAGCAAGCCATAGGATGAAAATGAACACCATTACCCAGTCAATTCGTTTGGTTTGCTTTTTCACTTTTGTTACAATGTGATCACCAAGTCTTTATTATGTCCCACCGGTTGATCACATTGTATTCACCGCCTTTCTATGTCTCAAATGTAGCATAACACTTGCTTCAGAGCAAACATTATGCTACATTTATATGTACTTTTTTAAGGGACTGTCAATCCCCAAGAGTAAACTGCCGAGTTTACTGCTAATCGGAGATATTGAACACCATTAATGGAAAAGCTAAGTATGACTCATTTCATAGGCGTAAAAAAAATATATTATGTAGAAGAATGCCAGCAAGGTTTTTACCAATCATAGCGAATATGTTACTAAATATCCTGTACGCAAATGCAGTTAGGAGTTGAAACTACTTTGACCGAACGGGTAGCAATCATTGATCTGGGGTCAAACTCAGCCCGTCTGATCGTTATGCACATTTACCACAATGGCGCTTATAATCTGGTGTATAACCAAAAAGAATCGGTACGCTTGAGCGAAGGCATGTCCGAAACAGGCGTACTTACCCATGAGGCCATGTGGCGTGCCATTGGTACTCTGAAAATTTTTGCCCATATGTGTGAGCTGGTAAACGTGGATAAGATATTGGCGGTAGCCACCGCCGCCGTGCGCAATGCAAAAAACGGCAATGAGTTTCTTGAGCTGGTGCATCAGCATACCGGTATCCCGCTCAGAGCAGTCAGCGGCGAGACGGAAGCCCATCTGGGCTATACCGGCATCATTAATACCCTGGATGTGGACAACGCCCTGCTCTTTGATTTAGGCGGCGCCAGCACCGAAGTAACCCTGATCAAAGACCGCCTGCCGGCCGCGGTTGCCAGCCTGCCGTTTGGTGCCGTCAATCTGACAGAACGCTTTAGCACCCAGGACAAAGCAAGCGAGGTACAACTCGCCGCCATGCGCGAGTATATAATCAGCCACCTGGAACGCTTGCCCTGGCTTAGACGCCTCTATCTTCCCATCGTAGGTGTCGGCGGTACCGCCCGGAATATTGCCAAAATCGACCAAAAACAAAAAAATTATCCGTTTCCCAAAGTCCATAACTACCGCTTTGGCTCCATGGCCTTTGACGAGGTGTGGCGGGGACTGGTTAAAACCAATATGGCCCAACGCCGCAAGTACCCCGGCCTAAGCAGTGAGCGGGCTGATATTATTATCGCCGGCACAACCATTGTCAAAGCACTGCTCGAAGTATCGCAAGCCACCAATATTATTATTAGCGGCTGTGGCGTGCGTGAGGGCATGTTCCTGGAGCATTACCTGGCCCAGCAGCAGCAGCCCGGACTCATTCCCGATATTCTGCTGCACTCCACCCGCAATATGTTATTATTTTATAAAGGCAATGAAGCCCATGCCGAGCATGTAGCCAGACTGGCCGAGACCATGTTTGACAAATGGCACTCGATTTTGCGGTTAACCAGCCGGGACCGGAAACTGCTCCGGGTAGCCTCCTTGCTGCATGATATTGGCATTACCATCAATTACTATGATCATGCCCGCCATAGCGCCTACCTTGTTGAGAATGCCCGCTTATTCGGCCTGACCCACCGGGAGCAGATGCTGGTGGCCGTAGTGGCCGGCTGGCATAACGGCGCCTCTGCCAAATATGTCCGCAACAAAATCTACAGCGAATTTCTTGACCAGCATAACTGGCAGACAGCCCGCAAAATGGCCCTGCTCCTGGCGCTGGCCGAAAGTCTGGAAACAACCCAGCTTGGCCTGGTACAGGATGTTGAACCCTCGATCACCGGCAGCCAGGCCGTGTTAAAGCTGATCACCGATGACCCGGTAAGCATTGAACGCCAGGCCGCAGCCCAGCACCGCAAGTGGTTTAAAAAAGAACTGGGGTTTGATCTGATTATCGAGTAACCCGGTGCCGGCTAAAAATCTGTTTGCCGTACATATTTACCAAAATCTAGAATAATACTACAGTAAGACTATAAGCATGACTGCTGCGAATAGGAGGAACGGTATGCCCCCATCTTTGACTGCCACAGCCTCAAGTCTTACACTTTTAACAAAATTTATCCGCGAGGTATTTCCGCTTGTTGATCATGAATTAGACAATTGGCATAGCTATGCAACCGAACATGGTATGCGCGAATTGGCCGACCAGGCTCTGGCCAGCATACAGTCGAAAAAATTTCATTGCCAGGGCGGCAGTGTCTATAGTCTGTACAAAGGAGTGCCCACCCGCGATTTTGTCCGGCTGGTCGTAGCACTCCAGACCATCAGCGATTATCTGGATAACCTGTGCGACCGGGCCGGTATTGCCGATGAAGCAGCCTTTCGCCAATTGCATCTGGCCATGACTGACGCGCTTGATCCGGACAGACCGGTTAGTGATTATTATGCCGCCTATCCGTATAAAGATGATGGCGGCTACCTGCCCAAGCTGGTCATGACCTGCCGGCAGGAAGTAGCAAAGCTGCCGTCCTACCACCTGGTCAAAACGGAAATTCTCCGTCAGGCTGAATTATACAGTGAGCTGCAAACCTATAAGCACCTGGACTCGTCGGTTCGGGAAGAAAAAATGCTAACCTGGATAAACCGGCATCTCCCCGGCTATCCGGAGCTTACCCCCTGGGAATTTGCGGCCGCCACCGGCTCCACGCTGGGTATGTTTATGCTCAGCGCCGCCGCTCACAATCCCAGCCTGACCCCGCAAGCTGTCAGCCAAATTGCCGCAGCCTATTTTCCCTGGATTAACGGCCTGCATATTCTCTTGGATTATTTCATAGATGAGGCCGAAGACCGGTTAGGCGGCGACCTTAATTTCGTATTTTATTATACCAGTCCGGAGGAAACCCTGGCACGGCTGACATACTTTACCGAGCAGGCCCGGACTCAGGCCCACGGGCTGCCGGAGGCAGCCTTTCCCCAGACAGTGGTTGACGGCTTACTGGCTATGTATCTATCCGACCCCAAAGCCGATGTGGCACCAACCCGCGCTATCCGCGACAGTCTGCTGCGCGCCGCCGGGCTTTACCCCCGCTTGATGTACCGACTATGCCGCTTGCTTAGAAAAAAGAATTTGCTGTAAATAAAAAGTGAGATTGCTTGCTGCGCCGAACGCCAAGCAATCTCACTTTATTGTTTTTAGTAATGGTTCTCTTACTGCTTGCTCTGTCCGGCAGTTTTGATAATTGCCAGCGCCAGCTCGCCAATATTGTACAGGTCTTCTTCCCTGATGAATTCGTCGGTGGTATGCACCTTGGACATACCGGTACCCAGTACCGCTGTCGGCACCCCGTAGCTGTTAAAATAGTTGGCGTCACTGCCGCCGCCGGTTGCCTTAATGACAGGTTTGAGGCCAATACTTTCCACCGCCTTGCGGGCCAGTACCACCACCGGTGCTGTTTCCGGCAGTACATAGGCGTCATATTCCTTGCCAATAACTACTTCGGCCCGGCCGCCGGCCGCTTTGGCAGTTTCTTCAAAGACTTGGCGCATATGCTCGGTTTGTGCAGCCAATTTCTCTTTATTGCGGCTGCGGGCTTCGGCTTTAATTTCAACCACATCGGGCACAATATTGGTCGCGGTCCCCCCCTGGATAACACCGATATTGGCCGTAGTTTCCGAATCAATGCGTCCGTCTTTAAGCTGTGCCAGCGCTTTACCTGCCAATACAATGGCGTTTATGCCCTCTTCCGGGGCAACACCCGCATGGGCCTTTTTCCCATAAACAGTAATATCAATCTTGTTTTGACCGGGAGCCATATTGACAATTTCACCCGGCAAGCCGCTGGAGTCCAGAGCATAGCCGAAATCAGCCTTGAGCAGCGCCGGATTCAAGCTTTTCGAGCCGTTAAGACCGCCTTCCTCTGCTACCGTAAAGACCACTTGAATATTACCGTGAGGAATGCTTTGCTCCTTGACCAGACGCAGTGCCTCCAGGATGGCAACCACTCCCGACTTGTCGTCAGACCCGAGTATTGTATCCCCGGCCGAAGTAATGATCCCGTCTTTGAGCACCGGGACAATACCGCCGCAAGGTTCAACACAGTCAAGATGGGCTGTAAACAGAAGCGCCGGCGCTTCTGCCACTGTGCCGGGAAGGTATGCAAGTACATTGCCGCAGTTGCCGCCAATCTTGGCACCGGCGTCGTCTTCGGAAACCTCCAGGTGTAAATCTGCCAGTTTTTGTTTTACTACATCGGCCACCTGGCGTTCCGCCCGGGTGGAACACTTAATTTGGACCAGTTCGAAAAATTCGTCAAGCATCCGTTTACGGTTAATCATATACAACTCCTCCTACATATTTATTGACGCACCCAGTCATACTATAGGAAGTTCCGCGCTCCGCTTGGAACTAAGCGACTCACACAAGTTTTGGCGTCGCTGACGCTCCCAATAACTTGGTTCGCTGCTTATTGCAGAAAGGGTGCTTATCATGCCAAAAACCATCATGTTAGCCACACCTTGCGCCAGACTGGCTGACGAACTTACCGCCCAGGGCTTCCGGATAGTTGACAGTACCTGCCATTCCCGGCCCGGACAGGCAGTTGACGCTTATTTATACACCAGTTACCGCCCCGGCACCGAGGCGCTGCTGTCAACTCACCCCGAGCCTGCCGATATCAGCATCGGGAACTATCATGAACCCATAGCAGACCATCCTGCCACTATTATGCTCAATATTACCGGTCTAAACTCCGGCCAGGTTATCGACACCCTGCGTCACCGGCTGGCACGCCGCCCCCGGTTGTAGGTAACAGTCCTGCTGCTTTGGCTTTATTTGTTTGTTCTTTGCTCCAGCAGTTTTCCGCGCATAATTATCGAATGACCAAAACGTCCCTTGAGCTGATCTACTACAGCAGTAACCTTTTCCCGCTTCTCGTTTACTTCATTAAACAAATCCAGTTGATTACAGCCTTCGCTGAGATGGGAGACGGTAATGCCAAGCAGCCTGACACCTTCCTGTATGGGGACCTTCTCCATGATCATTTTCGCTGTTTCGTAGATCACTTCATCCAAGTTAACGGGGGTTTGCAAGGTCAGGCTCCTGGTTATGGTATGAAAGGACGAATACCTAATCTTTACGGTAACCGTCCTGCCGCTTAATCCGGCCTGCCGCAAGCGCCAGCCTGTTTTTTCAGCAAGCGCCAGCAATTCTGCCTCGATATTTTCTTTCGACCATATATCCTGCAAAAAGGTGTTTTCACTCCCAATGCTTTTGGCTTCCCTGTCCGGCACTACCGGTCTGTCATCCTTTCCCCAGGCCAGCTTAAACAGCTCGGCTCCGTACTTTCCCAGCAAACGTTCAAGGACGGTGCTATCCAGAGTGCGTACATCCGCAACTGTTTTCACCCCGATATGTTTCAGGCTGCGCGCCGTTGCCTCACCGACACCCCACAGCTTGGTTACCGGCATAGGTGCCAGGAGGTCAATTTCCTCGCCCGGTTTGATAATCACCAAGCCATCCGGTTTTTTTAAATCAGATGCTAATTTTGCCAGAAACTTGTTGTGCGATACACCTATTGATACGGTAATGTTTATTTCTTTTCTGATTTGGTCTTTTATTCTGCAGGCAATGTCTGCGACGCCGCCCGGATAAAGCAGTTCCATGCCTGTCAAATCCATAAAGCATTCATCTAAGGAAAGCGGCTCCACCAAAGGCGAGAAGCTCTCATAGATTTGCCTGATTTGCTCAGATACATACGCATATTTCCGCATGTCGGGAGATAGAAATATTCCCTGCGGACATCGCTGTTTTGCTTCCCGCATAGACATGGCGGAATGCACACCGAATCGCCGGGCCTCATAGCTGCAGGTGGCGACAACACCACGGCCTTCCAGGCCGCCAACGATAACCGGCTTGCCATGATACCCGCGATCCCTTTGCTCAATCGCGGCATAGAAACAATCTGCGTCTGAATGAAGTATCCAGCGAGACCGCTTTTGCTCCATGACCTCACCTCTTGCTCATTATATCATAGAACCCCTGGGGCCATATTATTTTCTTTGATTTTCACCCCATATATGATACACTTTATTCAGCAGGAGGAGGGTTTATCATGAAATGGAAAATTGGTTTATGTTTACTAGCCTTTGTGGTTTCCCTGGTTCCCACTGTTTCGGCACAGATTCAGCCAATTATCTGGTCGGAGTCCATCCGGAAAACCGAAAAGCCTGTAACTACTCTCCTGAATCTTTCTGACTATATGGTGATAAAATCTGATCGCACCCTGTCTATCAACCTGGGTGACGGACTGCCGATAACCGCCATCGATTTCCGGCCTGATAACAATCAAACCGTACATATGAATAAGCAGGATTTTCTGTTTAATATCCACCTGTCAGACAGCCTTGATAAAATTCTTAATATCCCGTTTGGCGAAACTAAGTTTAACTAACCTCAAGAAGTCCTGTGCGGCAAGCCGCAGGGACTTTTTTTGCTTACCGGCGCAATGCCGGCTGCTGTATTATCGGCCGAAATACCGGAATACCTTAGACAAAATGTACTCCACCATTTCCTCGCCCGGCAACTCATTGACCTTTACAAATTCAAGGTCGAATTCAATGCTGGTCAGTTTGACAAAAGGTACTAACGCATGGTTTGTCTGTAAAAAAGCCGGTGAGTGGAAGGTATGGGCAATGGCCTGTTTTTCACCGGCAGGCATTCCCCGGCGCTGTTTGCTGTAGCTGTCAAATATACCTTGTACCGAATCCACGCAATGGCCTTGTCCGTCATAGATAAAGGCATACTTTGGCTGCTTCATGACCTGCACCTGCTCATCACCGATGCCTGCCTTTTCCTTCTCGTGTTTGACCCATTCCTTGTCCACATTAATCCGTACATGCTCAATGACCGGCTCTACTATATCCTGAGCCGCAGGCGCAAACAATTCATACAGGATAATTCCGGCAGAGTCCGCCATATCTTTAATATCTTTTTTATATACAGGCTGGGTAACCAGCACCCCTACTGTGTGCCCGGGAATATCCCTGATAATCCGCAGCAGGGCGAACAGTTCATCAAGAGTTGCCGTTTCTCTGGCCTGGATGACGGTCTTGTAGGTAAGTTCGCCATCGTTAAATTCCCAGTAGACATCGGTCTGATGCTCTGAAGTCTTGCCCTGAAGCAGCGAATTATGCCTGACAGCAAGCGTCTGCACCGCGGTTCCGCGTCCGATGGCTTCGTATATATCACGGACAACCTGTTCGTAATAGAGCTTAGTATCCATCAAATCAACACCACCATTATATACTCTTTATCTTATACTCTGAATCAATACTCCCGCCGCTACAGGCGGCGTCAGTTCAGGTGGAGCAGACTCTCCACCTGAACCCCCGATGTTTCAGCTTTGCTGAAACGAGTTCACTTCCTGCTCTGCCTGTCGCGGGTATTGTTAGTATGCCCGCAGACCGGTCAGTCACCCGCAAAACTTGTCCGGTATACTTCCCGCCGCAAAACATAACTTTTAGTAAAGTCGCCGGGCTCCAGCCGTTCCTGCTCCCGGACAAATTGTTCGGTTTTGGCACTAAGATTATCCAGATAGTGCAGCAGCTCGGCTTCCAGCAGCATGGGTGCTACCGGACTGCCCCACTCGGCCTGTCCATGGTGGGAAAGAATACAGTGTTTGAGGATTACATCAACTTCTTCCTCAACCTGCGCTTCCCGGCAAGCCTGCCCCACCAGCTCCATTCCCAGGGAAATATGACGCAGCAGCTTGCCCTCTTTCGTAAAGCCAACAGGCAGTCCCAGGGCATCGACCGCAATCTCCCGGACCTTCCCGATATCATGAACCAGGGCCGCCGCCAGTAACAGGTCTTTGTTAATCCGGTCATTACGGGCACACTGGTCCAAAGCCGCTTCCGCCACCTCCAGCGTATGCTGCAGCAAGCCGCCAATATAGGCATGGTGGTTTCTTACCGCTCCCGGATGGCGTTTGAACTGTTCGGCAAAGGAAGTGTTGGTGGAAAAAATCCATACCAGCATTTGCCGCAGCCTGTTATGGCGCACACCGGCGATAATATCCTCCAGCTGCTGATACATGCCGCCAATATCCCGCGGGGCCATCAGCCCCAAACTTTGCAGCGACTGATCAATTTCCTGCGGCGAAGGCACATACACCCTGTCAATAGTCAGCTGCGGGCTCTCTTTAAAATAATCCAGCGTGGCTTCCAGGCCCAGGATGCTGTTTTGCTGAAACAGCGCAGCGCTCTCAGCCGGTATATCCCAATATTTTGCCGGTATATCAAAACTAGGATCACTCACAACGCAATCGCCGTAAGCCTTGCCGTTTTTGGCGGTTTTAACCTCAAATCTGGCTACCTGATAGATCCCGGCTATTCTAAATCCCTTGGGATGTTTCGTTACTTCCCCGAGTCTCATTTCGTTCTCCTCTGCCCTGTTGTACTCTTATTAGAAAAATTATCCTACATACATTCGAGGTGAAACAAAACAAGTCCTGCACAGTGTGCAGAACTTGTTTTGTTTCGTATTATAGCCTGGTGCCAAACATACAGGTAATACCTGTCATGGTATAGTCGGCTTTCTGGGTTGGAGCGGTAAGTATCTTCAAGTCTACATCTTTCACCTTACGCTCCGCGTAGGATACAGTGAACGCACTGGCCGCAGACAGCTTATAGCTGATACCTGCTTCATTCAGGGATGCGCCGCTGCCTCTAACCGCAGTAGCAAATAATGTAGCCTTATCATCCAGTTTGTGAGTAGCAGTTAACCCAACATGAAACGTCGAATGGGAAGCAGCAGCAACATAGTCTCCATAAGAAATTTTGCTATGTTCATACCCTGCAAGCAGCGAGATCGTAGGGTTTACCTTATACAGCAAGTTTATATCCATTGGCTCAGACTTGGCATAGGTAGTCAGTGAGCCTTTGCCAGGCACCAAAATGGTTTTTGTTTCTGACCGGAAATAACCCTGCTTGTATTGCAAAGCAAACTTATCGCTTAAGCCGGTAGTTATCGAATATTTGTAGCCAAAATCGCCATCGGCTTCGACATTGAAACTGCCTTGTCCCTTCACCTTGGAATTTAAGGTACTGCCAAGTTCCAGGATAATGGCTCCCTGTTCAAATACCGCCGTCGGCGATGCTGAAACCGGAGTTGCTGTCAGGACGAGTCCCATGGTTAGTGCTGCGATGATTTTACGCATTTTACCTCCTCATAATACTATGTATTCTTAGAAATAGGTCCCAAGTATCTGTGTTCACCATTGTATCACAAAATTCGACATTGTAAATGGCGACTGGACAGTCTCTTAATAAAATACTCACCTTTTCCAGCTAATTGCAATAGACTATACCAAGAACGTAAAGGGGGTATTATGTTGGCTTCTTATGACAAAATCATTAAGCACATTGTGGAGAAATTTCAAGTTGCGCTTGCACCGCTGGAGCGAATAGCAAAAAACCAGGAAATTATCATTGCCCAAAACAAGCAGGTTATTGAACTGCTGGGACAGCTAAACAACGGCCGCCTGCCTGACAGCGAGCCGGAATCTGATCTGAGCGATTGCCCTGGCGACAGCACCGGCAGCGCCGAAAGTGAAGCATAGCTTTGTGCTTATTGCCTCAGCTTCTCGTATAATAACAAAAATCAGGATACACTAACACCGGAGGTGGTAGTGTGAAGGCTGACAAATCTGACCAGCAGAGCTTTACGGAAAAATTCGCAGTAATCAAGCCGGTAAAACAAAAAGACGGTCCCTGGGAATACGAGCAGCCGCTCAAGCCCCGGCCCAAGGTATTTGAGGACAATCATCCGGCAGAGTAATGGCTGGCATAAAGAAGCAGACCAGGCTATGGAACAGTAACCTGGTCTGCTTTTTCTTTTTCAGCTTGACATTATCGGCTAACTATGAGAAATTCAAAGTAAAAGCCTAAAGGGAGGATTATACAATCGAAAACCAGCTGCAGTTAGAACAACATTGCGCTCCCTGCAAGGGGACCGGAAAAATTGGCAAAGAATCCTGCCCCGCCTGCCAAGGCAAGGGAACTGTTCTTACCGAGGAGCATTCCTGTAACGAACAAAAAAGAGTTTTGAACAAAAAAGTACCTCCTGTTAGAATACAGGGTGTAAGGCT